>NZ_JBLZPT010000003.1:0-78815 GCF_049199985.1 Pseudomonas kitaguniensis | reverse complement strand
TTGTTTGTTTTTTTTTTTTTTTTATATAAAAAACACCCCCCCCCCCCCCCCCCCCCCCCCCCCCCCCCCCCCCCCCCCCCCACAGTTGTATCCGCTGAGGCCTTGAGGTTTACGCTAGCCCGGCGTCGGTGGTGGGCACGATCAATATGCCCGCGCGCAGGCCATTCTTCACCTTCGGGTTGGGGAAGATAATACGTGCGCCCTCCTCCTCGATCACCCAGCGGGTTTTGGCCACGTCTTCGGCCAGCAAGTAGCCCTTCTCCAACTCCGAAAAGTTTTCCACATCCGCTGGCAGGTGCAGCAAGAACGCATCGCTGTGCTTGATCACTTCGCGTGACACCGCAAAAAGCTGCAGGCCATCGAGGCTGTCGGTCACAGGCTCCGTGCCTTCGATGATGTGCTTGAGGCGGGTTTCCAGGCGCGACACGTCCACGCCCTGGTTATGCCCGAACGGCCGCGCCTTGCCCAATTCCAGGGTGAAGGACTCGGCGTCGAGTTGCTCGTAGGTGAACGCGGTGAAGGTGATAGAAGGCTTATTCTGCAGCAGCACCGCTTGCATGCCGGCGGCGCACAGGCGGGCGAGTTCGTGGCGCGAATGCTGGCGCCCGTCTTTCCATGGGTACAGCGCAAACTGCTCGATCTTCGAGCCGCGAATGGCCGTGTGCAGGTCGTAATGCAGGCGCGAGCGGTCGGGCACGCTGAAGAAGCTGCGCGCCAGTTGCTCAAGCTCGGCGGCGCGCATCGCTTCGGGGCCGATATTTTGTTCATGACGGCCGTTGAACAGCCGGTTGACGTCCAGTTCCAGGTAACGCTCACCGCGGCGCATGGCCTCGGGGTTGCCGAACAGGAACAGAATACGCGTGCGCGGTTTGAGCTCCCCACGCGCGATGCCATGCAACAGGCGGTCGAGCAGTTCGATCGGCGCGGTTTCGTTGCCATGGATGCCACACGACAACAGCACGTCGCAGCCGTTGTCCTGTGCCAGCGGCGGGCGCACCTCAAGTGCGCCCTCGCTGAGCCAGCGCATCTGCACGCCGTCGACAGTCAGTTGAATTTTTTGCGCCGGTTCACGACCGGCGAGGGTCAGTTCAAGCAGTTTGCCGAGGGCGAGCATAAGCAGCTTCCTTAGTGGTTGCAGCCTGGGCCGTGGACGTGGTCGTCGTCATCACCTTCGACGTCGGCCGGTTCCATTTCCAGTTGCAGGCTCATCAAGTTAGTGGCCAATGGGCGCATCAGCAGGTTGGCGTACTCGGCGTCGCCTTCTTCTACGTCCACGCCGATCAACAGTTGGCCGCGGCCATCGTGCTGAATCCAGATTTCCTTGCCCTGCCAGACCACTGCGACGCGGGTGCAGGAGGTTTCCAGCTGGGTGCCGTCGGTGTCTTCAAGAATCAGTTTCAGGGTGTCGATGGTCATAAATAGTTCTCAGCCATGGGGTGTAAAAGAGGTGGCGTTAATTGATCTGGAAAGGATACACCGAGCCCAGTTTAAGGATTTGCGTCAGTTCATCCAATGCCGTCCGGCACTCAAGCAGCAATTGCGGGTCAGCCAGGTCGGTTTCACGCAGGCTGTCGCGGTAGTGCTTGTCGACCCATTGGGTCAGCGTGTCAAACAACGGCGCGGTCATGATAACGCCTGGGTTCACCGCCGCCAGTTCCGTTTCGTTCAAGGCCACGCGCAAACGCAGGCACGCCGGGCCGCCGCCGTTTTGCATGCTTTGCTTGAGGTCGAACACCTTCACCTCGCGGATCAGCCCACCGGCGGCGGTCAAGCCTTGCAGGTACTGCCAGACGCGTGCGTTGGCGCGGCACTCTTCCGGCACGATCAGCAGCATCGAGCCGTCAGCGCGCGTCAGCAACTGGCTATTGAACAGATAGGAACGCACCGCGTCCTCGACGCTGACCAGCGCGCGCGGCACGCACACCGACTGGAAGTTAGCGCCCACTGCGCCCAACTTGCCCTGCAACTCGGCGAGCATCTGCTCGGTATTGAGGAACGCGTCCTCGTGATAGAACAGCACCTCGCCGTTGCCCACCGCGATCACGTCGTTGTGGAACACGCCAGCATCGATCACCGCCGGGTTCTGCTGGGCGTAGACCACGCCAGTGTCGGCAAGCCCGTGCAGGCGCGCGACGGCCTGCGACGCTTCAAGGGTCTGGCGCGCGGGGTACTTTTGCGGCGCCGGGTAACGGGTGTCAAAGGCACTGCGGCCGAACACGAAGAACTCGACGCCCGCCTCGCCATAGTCACGGCAGAAACGCGTGTGGTTGGCCGCGCCTTCATCGCCGAACTGCGCCACCGCCGGCAACGCGGCGTGGTGGGCGAAGTGTTTGCTGTCGGCAAACATCGCCCCCAGCACACGGCTGGTGGTCGGGTGTTCGATGCTGCGGTGGTATTTGCAATTGAGGTTGGCGGCGGTGAAATGCACGCGGCCATCCGCCGTATCGGCGCTGGGGCTGACGGTGGCGGCGTTGGCCACCCACATGCTCGACGCCGAGCAACTGGCGACCAGCAAAGGCATGGCGTGTTTGGCCGCTTGCTGGATGACGTGCGCGTCGCTGCCGCTGAAACCGAGGTTGCGCAAGGCGGCGACGTCAGGACGTTCCTGCGGCGCCAACACGCCTTGCACAAAGCCCATGTCCATCAGGGCTTTCATTTTTTGCAGGCCTTGCAACGCCGCTTCCTTCGGGTTGGAGGACTGCTGGCTGTTGCTCTGGGACGCGACGTTGCCGTAGGACAAGCCACCGTAGTTATGGGTCGGCCCCACTAGACCGTCAAAATTGACTTCACAGGATTTCATCGGCGAGGCTCCACGAACATCTGTTTTTATAGGCATCTAGTGCAGATCTTTAGCTGTAAATCCGATCAACTGTCACCTTCAGGCCAGCGTAATGCCGGGGGTCAGCGTGGCGGGGACCACCAGACTCGGGGTCTCCAAAGACGCCACCGGGTACGCGCAATAATCGGCCGCGTAATACGCACTGGCGCGGTGGTTGCCCGAGGCGCCTACGCCACCAAACGGTGCGGTACTGGCGGCGCCGGTAAGCTGCTTGTTCCAGTTAACGATGCCGGCGCGGCTTTCCAACCAGAACTGCTGATAGCGCGCTTCGGAATCCGACAACAAGCCAGCGGCCAGGCCGTACTGGGTGTTGTTGGCCTCGGCAATCGCTGCGGCAAAATCGGCGTAGCGAACCACTTGCAGCAACGGGCCAAACAGCTCTTCGTCTTCGCGCTCGGTTACACCGGTCACGTCGATGATGCCCGGTGTCAGCAACGCGGCCTGAGCCTGCGGCTGGGTCATTTCGAGCAACGCCACGGCGCCATTCGCCAACATCAGTTGCTGGGCGTCCATCAAGGCTTTCGCGGCGCCAAGGGAAATCACCGAGCCCATGAACGGTGGCGGTTGCTGGTCGAACGCACCGACTTCAATCGTCGCGCTGACCGCCACCAGGCGCACCAGCAAGGCATCGCCCCACGCGCCTTGCGGCACCAGCAAACGCCGGGCACAGGTGCAACGCTGGCCGGCGGAAATAAACGCCGACTGAATAATGGTGTAAACCGCCGCGTCCACATCGGCCACTTCGTCGACCACCAACGGGTTATTGCCGCCCATTTCCAGGGCCAGGATCTTGTCCGGGCGCCCCGAAAACTGTTGGTGCAGGTGGTTGCCGGTGCGGCTAGAACCGGTGAAGAACAGGCCGTCGATGCCTGGGTTGGCCGCCAACGCGATACCGGTTTCGCGCCCGCCTTGCAGCAGGTTCAACACGCCTGCCGGCAAACCCGCTTCGACCCAACATTGCACGGTCAGCTCGGCGACTTTAGGCGTCAACTCGCTCGGCTTGAACAGCACGGTGTTGCCCGCGAGCAACGCCGGGACGATATGCCCGTTGGGCAAATGGCCAGGGAAGTTATACGGGCCAAACACCGCCACCACGCCGTGGGGTTTGTGACGCAACACGGCGGTGGCGTCGCCCAGCGGGCCGCTCTTTTCGCCGGTGCGTTCGCGGTAGCTTTGCACCGAGATCGCGATTTTGTTGGCCATGCTGGTGACTTCGGTGGCCGATTCCCACAGCGGCTTGCCGGTTTCTTCGCCGATGCAGCGGGCGATTTCATCGGCGCGGCTTTTCAGCGTAGCGGCGAAGGCTTCCAACACGCCGATGCGCTCTTCAAGCGGGCGCCGTGCCCACTCGGCAAAGGCCTGGCGTGCGGCCTGCACGGCGGACTCAACCTGTTCGGCGCTGGCGCCATTGCCGCTCCACAGCACGTGCTGGGTGACCGGGTTACGCGATTCAAACAGTTCGCCTTGGCCTGCCAGCCAGGCACCTGCGACATACAACGAATTCATTATTTCGACTCCCGAGCAGCAGACAACGGTACCGCACGCACTTGATCACCGACCACCAGTTGCAGGCGCTTGGCGGTCTGCGGATCGACCACCAACGTGCCTGCCGCCAGACGGGCCGGCGCGGCGGTGATGCGGCACTCTTCCCGCTTGCGGTTATGGATCAGGAACGGCGTGGCGTCGTCCCCCGGTGTGCCGATCGCCAACACCAGCGATTGGCTGTCGCGCACGGCGCGAATTTTGGCGGTTTCACATTCCACCGCCGGGCCGGCGTCAAAAATGTCGACATAGCCCTGGTAGCTGAACCCTTCGCTCTTGAGCATGCTCAGCGCAGGCTCGGTGTCCGGGTGCACCTTGCCGATCACGTTGCGCGCGTCTTCGGAGAGGAAGCAGCTGTACAGCGGAAACTTCGGCATCAGCTCGGCAATAAACGCCTTGTTGCCCACGCCGGTGAGGTAATCCGCCTGGCTGAATTCCATCTTGAAAAAGTGCCGACCGAGGCTTTCCCAAAATGGCGAACGCCCGGCGTCATTCGACACACCGCGCATCTCGGCAATGATCTTATTGCCGAACAACTGCGGGAACTCGGCGATAAACAACATGCGCGCCTTGGCCAGCATGCGGCCGTTGAGGCCGTTGCGGTAATCGGCGTGCAGGAACAACGAGCACAATTCGGAATTGCCGGTGAGGTCGTTGGCCAGAAACAGCGTCGGAATCTCGCGGTAAATGTTCAACTCCTGAGAGGCGCTGACCGTCAGGCCGACCCGGAAGTTGTACCAAGGCTCGCGCAGGCCGACGGCACCGGCGATGGCGGAAATACCCACCACGCGGCCTTCGTCGTTTTCGAGCACAAACAGGTAGTCGGCATCGCCACGCCCGGCGTCGCCGCGAAAGGTTTTTTCGGCCCAGCCAACCCGATGGGTCAGGCGCTCTTCGTTGGCCGGCAAGGTGGTGAGGCCGGTGCCGGTGCTGCGCGCCAGATCAATCAGGGCCGGTAAATCGCTGCTGCGTACGGGACGAACGATCATGCTATCTCCTCAGACAAGCCGCCCGCGTGGGCCACTCGCGAAACTCTGTGTTTAAACGGCAACCAGACGCACGCTGGCACCTTCGCCGACGCCCAAGGCTTCGGCGGTTGCCAGGTCGAGGATCACCGGTTTGCCTGGCGCGTAGTCCAGGTCAAGCATCACCGCACGGTAGTCCTGCAACTGCGCATTGCTCACCAGGTACTGGCGGCCAACACCCTTGACCATCTCGCCGATCTTCACCGGCACTACGCGGCTTTGGGCGATTGAGCGAATACCCGAAACCCGCGCGTGCAGCGTCGGGCCACCGTCGAAGATGTCGATGTAATGGTCGGTCTCAAACCCTTCGCGCATCAGAATGTCGAAGGTGATTTGCGCACGCGGGTGCACCTGGCCCATGGCTTCCTGGGCGGCGTCCGGCAGCAACGGCACGTAGATCGGGTAATGCGGCATCAGCTCGGCAAGAAAGGTGCGGCTTTTCAGCCCGCACAGGCGTTCGGCGGCGGCGTAGTTGAGGTCGAAGAAGTTGCGGCCGATGGCGTCCCAGAACGGCGAGTCACCGTTCTCGTCGCTGTAGCCCACAATCTCGGTCACCACCGAATCGGCGAAGCGCTCCGGGTGGCTGGCGACGAACAACAGGCGGCCACGCGAATTGAGTTCCGACCACGGCGAACCGACCAGCGCAGGCATCACGTAGAAACTGGTGAGCAGGCTGTTGCCGGTGAGGTCGTGGCACTGCGAAAGCACGTGAATCTTGTTATGAATTTTCAGCTCGCGAGAGGCGTGCACAAAGGTTTCGTTACGAAAACTGTAGAACGGCTCCGAGTAACCCGCCGACGCGACGATGGCCGAGCAGCCTGCGAGCTTGCCGGTTTCGGTGTCTTCGAGTACGAAGAAATAGCTTTCTTCACCGTTGAAACTGACCTCGGCGGCGAAAGACGCTTCGCTGGCGGCGATCTTGTCGCTCAGGCGTTCTACATCATCCGGCAAGGAAGTGACACCAATCGGGCTGTCCGCAGCCAGACGCTGTACCTCGCCCAGATCAGCCATTTGCGCGGGGCGCATCACCAGCATGGTGTCACTCCTTAACTCGAAAAATCATAGGGGGAAAATACCGGGAAGATCAGGAACAACACCTACTCCACAGTGGGAGTATTCCAATGTTGGAATATTGCAATGTGGGAGGGGGCTTGCTCCCGATAGCAGTTTGTCATGTGATAAATCAGGTGACTGATTCACCGCTATCGGGAGCAAGCCCCCTCCTACATTTGAATCAAGCTTGCGTCAGGGTTTTCACTGCACGCTCAAAACGGTCCAGGCCTTCGTTGATGTCCGCTTCTTCCACCACCAGGCTCGGCGCAAAACGCACCACGTCCGGGCCGGCTTGCAGGATCATCAGGTTTTCTTTTTCGGCCGCGTTGAACACGTCCTTGGCTCGGCCTTTGAAGGCGTCGCTCAACACGCAACCGATCAACAAACCCAAACCGCGCACTTCGGTGAAGATGCCGTATTGCTCGCCGATCTGCTGCAGGCGCGCCTTGAACAGCGCGTGCTTGGCGTTCACCCCGGCCAACACGTCAGGCGTGTTGATCACGTCGATTACCGCTTCGGCCACCGCACAGGCCAGCGGGTTGCCGCCGTACGTGGTGCCGTGGGTGCCGACCACCAAATGCTTGGCCAGCGCTTCGGTAGTCAGCATCGCCGCGATCGGGAAACCGCCGCCCAGGCTCTTGGCGCTGCTGAGGATGTCCGGCGTCACGCCGTAGTGCTGGTAGGCGAACAGGTGGCCGCTGCGGCCCATGCCGGTTTGCACTTCGTCAAACACCAGCAACGCATTGTTCGCATCACACAGTTCGCGGGCGCCTTGCAGGTAAGCCAGTTCGGCTGGCAGCACGCCGCCTTCGCCCTGGATCGGTTCCAGCACCACCGCGCAGGTCTTGTCGGACACGGCCGCTTTCAACGCGTCCAGGTCGTTATAAGGAACGTGGGTGATGCCGGTGATTTTAGGCCCAAAACCATCGGAGTACTTCGACTGGCCACCGACGTTAACGGTAAACAGCGTGCGGCCGTGGAAGCTGTTGAGCGCGGCGATGATCTCGTACTTCTCGGTTCCGAAACGGTCGAACGCCACGCGACGGGCCAGCTTGAACGCGGCCTCGTTGGCTTCGGCGCCGGAGTTGCAGAAGAACACGCGCTCGGCAAAGGTGGCGTCGATCAGCTTGTGCGCCAGGCGCAGGGCCGGCTCATTGGTGAACACGTTGGAAACATGCCAAAGCTTGTTGGCTTGCTCGGTCAATGCACCGACCAGCGCCGGGTGGGCGTGGCCCAATACGTTAACCGCGATGCCGCCGGCAAAGTCGATCAGCTCGCGACCCGCCTGGTCCCATACGCGTGAACCCGCGCCACGCACAGGGATGAAGGCGGCAGGTGCGTAGTTGGGAACCATGACCTGGTCGAAATCGGCACGTTGCACCGGGGCTTGCTCAACGGACATCGGAGTCTCCTGAAGAGGAACGCCTGCCTGATACTGGCGGGCGATGCAGGGATTGTAAGGACAGTTTTCAGCGCGGCCTTGCCGCCAAGCGACAACTTCTTATAGCGCCAACCCCGGTTTTACGCGGGTTTACGGCAATGCGACATATTGCGTCGCAATGGCGCAGTGTAAACCAGCGGCGGGGTTTTCGGCACAACGCGCCGGATCAGATCAACCCGTGCCAATTGCGCTAACCCGTTAGCACCCACCGTTGCCGCACGCCGATTTACTGGAGCGCTTTAATCACGCTCAAGGATTGGCAACATGCCTGACTCTGCAGAACAAACGCCGCGCACCACCCTCTCGACTCAGCCCGACAACCATTACGCGCAGTTAAAAGACGCGATGCCGCGCTGGCTCGGCGAAACCTCCTCGCGCCGCCGCCAAACACTCGGCCAAAGCACCGCGCGCCTGCCTCAAGCATTGCGCGACGCCAGCGCCAACAGCCAAAGCGAGTTCAAGCGCCTGGCGATTGCCCACTGGAACGCGCAAAACAAAGTCGAACAGGCGCTTGCCGGTGTGCTGGACGCCCAGGCGTTTGCCGAACCGATCCTTACCCTCGCCCTGAAAACAAAGTACGGCCTGGACCTGGATGTCAAAAACACCTTCTTGCGGCTTTACATCCCGCTAAAAATTCCCGGCTTTGCGCTCCGTTCGGGCGCCAGCCGCACCTGGACCGTGTCACTGCTGGACGCCGCCCTGCACAACTTCGAACACAAGGAAACGTTGGCGGACGCCTATGAAAGGGTGTCGACTTTCGTGACGCGCCCCGACGCCAGAGGGCTCTTCGATACCTTACCGGCCACCAAGCGTGTGCTCTCGATTGAGGCCTTTACCCAGTTGTGCCGCGACCTCGATATCGGCGCGCAGTATGAAAGCTACTTGCAGGAGCAACTGGGCATGACCGAACCGGTCGCCGAGGCGGTCTTGCAACACAAAGTCGAACGCAGCCACAAAGCCGAGTTGCACACCGCGCTGCACTGGGCCTTGCTCAAGGGCGACCTGCAACCAGACTATTACCGACTGCTCCAGGGCCTGGTCGACAGCGTGGCCGGCGCCGGCGTGCGCCTGGCAGGCCAGACACTCCGTTACCACGACCTGAGCCTGATGGGCGTGGACCTGCCCGGCATCATCGTGTTTGCGCCTGACCTTGAGCAAACACGCGCTGCGGTGCGTATCGTGGCCTATGTACCCGGCGACCCCGAGCACCCGATCAAGGAGTACGCCTCTGCGCAGGCGATGCACAAAGAACTGGTGCGCCAGTTGCGCAGTGACGACTACCAACGCTTTTTCAGCCGTTTTGTGGCGCATGAACAACGCGGGCATTTTTTCGCCAACCTCAGCCAGTTGCTCGGCAGCATTACCTGGCACCCCTTCGTGCCGGGCAGCAACCTGCCGAGCTGGCGCGAAACACCCACGGACAATCCAAGGGTGCGTTTTGTGGCAACCCCGGGCAGTCGCAACCTGTGGCGCCATCAGTACCAGCGCCAACTCAACCAGATCCTCAATGACGGCCGCACCAGCGCCGTCGCCACGGCCACCGTGGACCGCGCGGCGCGTTGGGCGTTGTGGGATTCGTTCGTCAATGTGGCGTCGGCAATCCTGCAAGCCGCCGCTTTTGTCATCGCGCCGTTCGTGCCCTTTGCCGGGGAATTGATGCTCGGTTATATGGCCTATCAATTGCTGGATGAGGTGTTCGAAGGGATCATCGACTGGAGCGAAGGCCTGGGCGGCGAGGCGGTCGAACACCTGCTGGGTGCGGTGCAAGCCTTGGTTCAACTGGGTGGTTTCGCCGTGGGCAGCAAGATTGCCGTCGCCGAATTTCGCAAGGTGCTGCCCCAAAGCGTGATCGACTTCATTGACCGCTTCAAACCGGTACAACTTGCCAATGGCCGTACGCTCTACTGGAAACCCGACCTTGCGGCCTACGAACAGCCGGTCAGCGTGCCAGCAGGTACGTACCGCGACCCGTCAGGCCTGTTCAAGCATCAGCGCCAAAACCTGTTGCCGCTGGACGACAAATTCTACGCCGTGGAAGAAGCCCCGGCCGCCAATACCCTGCTCATCCAGCACCCGACGCGTGCCGACGCTTATCGGCCGAGCGTGCAGCACAACGGCCAAGGCGCCTGGCACACAGAACTGGAGCGCCCATTGCAATGGGGCCCAAAAACCCTGTTACAGCGCCTGGGGCACAGCGTGGAAGGTATCAGCGACGCTGATCAGGCGCTGGCGCTGAGCATCAGCGGCGTTGACGAAAGCGCACTGCGCAAAATGCACGTTAACAGCCACACGCCTCCCGCCCTGCTGATGGATACCCTGGACCGCCTGCGGGTCGACCGGGACATTCAAACCTTGATCGACCGGCTGCGCAGCGATGACCCGGCAGCCTATGCGCAAGTGGACCCACAGGCGAATGTGCAACTACTGACCACTTATGGTTACTGGCCGGAAACACGCCGCCTGCAATTTATCGACGCCCAAGGCAAGGCGGCCTGGGCCTTTGGCGACACCCAACTGCCTGCTATCGAGATACCCGAAAGCCAGTTGAATAACGGTGATTTGCTCAAGGCGATACTCACCCAGTTGCCGGCGCCAGAGGCTGCCAGTGCATTTGGCGCAACGGTCGGTGATTTGCGCCTGAGCCTGGACGTACGCACCGGCCATCTGCGCAAGAAACTCGCGGCGATTGCCGAAGACAAGCGCGCGTCCTTGTTTGAATCACACTATGCAAATCGGCAGGCAACGCGTAACCCACGGGCGCAGCGCCTGATGGACGCAGCCCCTGGCCTGCCCGCCTGCGTTGCGGAAAAACTGCTGGAGCAGGTCACGGCCGAAGAACTGCAAGCGCTGGATAACCAAAACACACCTCAGCGCCTCAGCCTGCTGGCGCGCAACGCGTTCGAAGAAGTACGCCTGAGCAGGGCCTATGAAGGCTTGTACTTCGGCGCCCAGACGCTGGACTCACAGCGCCTGGCGCTGCACTCGCTGCCCGCACTGCCCGGCTGGTCTGCCCAAGTGCGCCTCGAACTTCGCGACTACAGCGCCACCGGCAGCCTGCGCGACCAGATCGGCGCCGCCGATGCGCCGATTGTGCGAACCTTGGTGCGTAGCGAAACCGGCCAATACACCCCGTACGACGAGCGCGGTTCGCTGACCGCCGCCACCGATTTTTATTCGGCCATCCTCAGCGCACTGCCCGACAGCCAGCGCCAAGCTATTCAGTTGAACGTGGATCAAGGCCCGCGCCTGCGCCAGCACATTCGGCAACAGGCCATAGCGCGCAATCGCTTGCGCGAAATACTCAGCACAGACCCGCTGCGCAAACCAACTTACGACCCCGAAACCATGAAACTGTTGGGCGGCATGGACGGCTACCAGGCGCAGGCTGCCTATGGTGACGGGCCGCCGCCGCTGACTGCGCAGTTACGCGAGCTGTTCCCGAGCCTGGCGGACGCGCAAATACAGCTGCTGCTCGAACACATGCAAACGCGGCCGGAAGGTGCCGCCAATCAACTTGCGCTCCTGCGTGAGCAACGGCAGATATTGCATCAGAATTTGCTCACCTGGCAGGCCGACATTGCGCCTATCGACCCCGACACCCAGCTGGCAATGACCGCCGGGCGACGCTTTTACGAGCAACAATCGCGCAGGTTGGTGGCAGAACAGATTGAGCAGTGCTGGCGCCGGGAAACCGACAAGGACGAGTATTTCGCCAACCCCGCCCGCAACGGTCATACGCTGAGGCTCTATGCGCCGGGGTTAGCCGACCTGCCGGAGCTGGGCGTCGCCTTGAACCATGTTTCACTGCTATCGCTGATAAGCGGCGGGCGCATGCGCGGCGTCGAGCATTTTTTACTCAGGTTCCCCAAACTGCGTCATCTGGAGCTCAGGTCGATACCGCTGGCAGACTTGCCGCCACAACTGAGCGGCATGCGCACGCTGAACAGCCTGACCCTGAGTGATTGCAACATTACCCTCACTGCGCAAAGCCATTCCCGATTAAGCGCAATGAGCAACTTGCATTCGCTCGACCTGCACAGCAACCCGCTGGGGCTGGTACCCGATGTGCGGGGCATGCCCGAGCTGATTTATCTGGATTTGTCGGCCACCGGCATCGACCACCTGCCGGACGGCCTGGTACAGCGCCCAATAGTGCAGGCAGCCCTGCTGAGCGACAATCAAATCAGCGCACTGCCCCAGACCCTGTTCAGCGTGACGCCCGACATCGCCAGGCAATTTAACCTTTCGGGCAACCCGTTGAGGCTGCCGGCACTGGAACAGATCAAGGCCTACTGCCAGGCCCATGGCGAGCATTTCAACGCCCAAGCCCCGAGCGTGGAACGCTCCAGGGTCAGGATTCTGTACCCGACCTACCTGGAATCCGAAGCTGACCGCTTTCTCTTCAGCCTGCCCGGCAACATGGCCGCGGTCGCCCCGACGTTGACGCGCATTGAAGCCGAATACGCCCAACTGGTCACCGACTTGCAACACTGGGCGCTGAACGTACCCGATCGCCATCCGATTCTTGACACCCCACTGGATGAACAGGCAGCCGCCCAGGAACAACTCGCACGCCTGCACATCAAGACCGTACTTGAAGAGGCCTGGCGCCGCGAAAGCGAGGAGGATGAAGAAAGCCTGAGCGATGAATTCACCCATTCAGTGACCCTGCAAACATCAGCCTTGGGCCCGCTGCCGGAACTGAGCGCAACGTTCGAGCATGTCTCCAGCCTCGAAATTAACGGAGGCGGCACCACTGGCAATGTCGATGGCACAGTGCGCTGCTTTGGCAAACTGGAAACACTGACACTCAGCAGCTGCGTGCTGGGGACGCTGCCGACCACCCTGCCGCGCTTGGCGAGGCTCACCACCCTGAGCATCGAGGAGTGCAGCATCACCTTGACTGCGCCGGACATCAACATGCTCGGCGACATGACCAAGCTTGAGTACCTGAGCCTGACCGATAACCCACTGAGCCGGGCGCCGAACGTCAGCAACCTGTCGCAACTGACCGCGCTGCACTTGCGCAACACCGGTATCAGCGAGGTGCCCCACGGCGTATTCAGCCTCCCATATCTGGAAACGATCGACCTGAGTAACAATCTGATTCGCGAAATCCCGGCCGATTTACTCGAATCGACCACAGCCTATAACCACGATTGCGATCTCAGCGCCAACCCCTTGTCGCCACGCAGCCTGAACCATCTCAGGCAACACTACGTGCGCACCGGCATTGATTTTCAAGTAGATGCCGCCACCGTGGATGAGCAAGGCGCGCAATTGGTGATCGTAGGCCCTACACCGATGGAGGAATGATCAACCGCGCTCGGACGGCACTGACGACAATTCGAACGGGCTGCTGCTGCGCCGCTGGTTGCGGTCTTCGCGCGGGGTGGCGCCAAAGAAGTTGCGGTAGGCGCTGGAGAAATGCGGCCCCGAGGAGAAGCCACACGACAGGCCGATCTGAATGATCGACTTGCTGGTTTGCATGAGCATCTGGCGCGCCTTGTTCAGGCGCAGTTCCAGGTAGTACTGGCTGGGGACGCGATTGAGGTACTGCTTGAAGATGCGCTCCAGTTGTCGTCGCGACACGCACACGTGCTGGGCGATTTCGTCGGTGGTCAGCGGCTCTTCGATGTTGGCTTCCATCAGCAAAACGGCTTGGGTCAGCTTCGGGTGGCTGGAGCCCAGGCGGTTTTGCAGCGGAATACGCTGGCGTTCGCCGCCTTCGCGGATGCGCTCCACCACCAGCTCTTCGGACACCGCGCCAGCGAGTTCGGCGCCGTGGTCGCGGGCCAGCACAGCCAACAGCAAATCGAGCACCGACATGCCGCCGCAGGCGGTCAGGCGGTCCCGGTCCCAGTCGAACAAGTGGCTGGTGGCGATAACCTTGGGGAAACGCTCGGCAAAGTCATCCTGCCAGCGCCAGTGCACAGCGGCGCGGTAGCCGTCGAGCAGGCCAAGCTGGGCCAACGGGTACACACCGGCCGACAAACCGCCGATCACGCAGCCTGCGCGAACCTGCTGCTTGAGCGCACTGCTGAGTTGCGAAGCGATGGCGGTGGGCGGTTCGTCGGCCAGCAAAAACAGCTTCTGGAAGCCTTCAAGCTTGCCCGCCCAAGGCTCACCCGGCAATTGCCAGGCGCCTTCGGTGGCAGGCTCGGCGAGCAGAAACGACAACTCGTAAACCACCTCCGGGTGCACGCGCTGAGCAACACGCAAGGCCTCCTCAGCCAGCGCAAGCGTCAGTGCTTTTGTGCTGGGCCAAATCAGGAAACCAATTCGATGGGCGGTCATGGAGGGCTATCCGAAGCGAGAAACAGTAATGAAGACAAAGGCCAATGCTAGCCGGTAAACCAACACAAATCTCAAAAACCCTGAAGAACCACTGTGGGAGGCGAGGCTTGCTGCCTCCCACATTTACTTATTTCAGGCTGCCGGAGAGGAACTGCTGAAGGCGCTCCGATTGCGGATTAACCAGCACTTCGCGCGGGTTGCCACGTTCTTCGACGATGCCTTTGTGCAGGAACACCAACTGGTTAGACACTTCACGCGCAAAGCCCATTTCGTGGGTGACCACTACCATCGTGCGGCCTTCCTGTGCCAGGTCCTGCATGACTTTTAGCACGTCGCCGACCAGCTCCGGGTCAAGCGCCGAGGTCGGTTCATCGAACAGCATCACCTCGGGCTCCATCGCCAGCGCGCGGGCGATCGCTACGCGTTGCTGCTCGCCGCCGGACATGTGCCCGGGGAAGGCTTCCTTGCGATGGCCTACGCCGACTTTGGCCAAGTAATGCTCGGCCTTTTCGCGCGCGTCTTTTTTCGACATGCCCAGCACGTGCACCGGCGCTTCCATCACGTTTTCAAGCGCAGTCATGTGCGACCACAGGTTGAAATGCTGGAACACCATCGACAAGCGCGAACGCATGCGTTGCAGTTGCTTGGGGTCGGCAGCGCGCATGGCGCCGTCTTTATTGGCGACCAGTTTGAGCTCTTCGTTGTTGAGCAGAATCTTGCCGGCGTGCGGCTGTTCGAGCAGGTTGATGCAACGCAAAAAGGTACTTTTGCCCGAACCACTGGAACCGATGATGCTGATCACATCACCGGCCGCGGCGGCCAGGGATACACCTTTGAGCACTTCATGACTGCCATAGCGTTTATGCAGGTCTTGGACTTCAAGCTTGTACATGCGGTCGGTTCTCACAAAAACAGGTGGTCAGTCGTTGAGCAAGCGCCCGTGCCGCAGCGCTTCGCGCCCCGCCACCTTGGCCAGCCAGAAACCCGCTTGGGCATAACGTAGCCGTTCAACGGCAAACAACACCCCGGACGTGCCCGCACACACAATGCTGACGCGGTCGTCCAAGGGATCAATCACTTCAAAAATCGGCTCACCGCTGTCGACCCAATCGCCAGCCTTGCGCAGGTAGCTGATCACACCGGCATGCGGCGCAAACAGCAACTCGGTGCCTTCGAACGGCAGGCCTTCACACGGTTCGTGCTGCGCGGCGGGCCATTGGCCTTTGATCAGGCCTTGCTCGGCGAGGAACGCGAGAATGCCTTCGGCGTGGAAAACCGCCTCGTCACGGCCGGTGTCGGCCTGGCCGCCCAACTCCAACGTCGTCGCCAGGCACGCCAGCGGAACCTGCGCGTCGGGGAATGCCCGCGACAGGCGCAACCACGGCAGCGAGCAGGCTTCATCGAACGAGCTGCCGCCGGAATCTTCCGCGAGCAAGCCAACCTTCACATTCAAATGCGCCGACAGCGAACGCCACTGCGGCCAATGCTGGGGCAGCGCGTACATGTGCAGCGCGGCTTCGGCGTCGCAATGCAGGTCGAGCACGATGTCGGCGCTGCACGCATGGCTCAGCAGCACGCGCTGCATGCCTTGCAACTGGCTGCCCGGTTCGGGCAGTGCGGCGAGTGCATCGCCCATCGCCTGGCGGATCATGCGCACGTTAGCGTGCGGGTCATCGCCCAGCTTGCCCTGCAGCAACTCGGCCACCGGCGCGCTCAATTCAACGAAATCGCGGTTGAAATTCTTGCCGCTGCCGACCTCGAAACGCCCCTGATGGCTGCCTTGCAACAGTTGGCCGAGGCCCATCGGGTTGGCCACCGGCACCAGCTCGATCACGCCATTCAGGGCGCCTTGCTGTTCGAGTTCGGTGAGGCGCTTTTTCAGCTCCCACGCGGCGCGCATACCGGGCAATTCATCGGCGTGCAGGCTGGCCTGGATATACGCCTTGCGCTCGCCGCTGCCGAAACGAAACACGCTCAGTTGGCGCTCGCAGCCCAGGTGACCCCAGGGCAACAGGTGATCGATACGTTGCATATCAGTGCTTCCTTGGAGCCAGGTAGCTCAGCCAGCGGCGCTCGGCCAACTTGAACAGGCGCACCAGGATAAAGGTCAGGCACAAGTAGAACGCGCCAGCGGTGATAAAGGCTTCGAACGGCAGGTAAAACTGCGCGTTCACCGTGCGCGCGGCACCGGTGATGTCGATCAGCGTGACGATGGACGCAAGGCTGGTGGTCTGCAGCATCATGATCACTTCGTTGCTGTACTGCGGCAACGCGCGGCGCAGCGCCGACGGCAGCAAAATGCGCCGGTAGAGTTTATAGCGCGACATGCCCATGGCCTTGGCCGCCTCGATCTCGCCATTCGGCGTGGCCTTGAGGCTACCGGCGATGATTTCGGCGGTGTAGGCGCTGGTGTTGATCGAAAAGGCCAGGCACGCGCAGAAGGTCGCGCTGGACAGCAGCGGCCACAGAAAGCTTTCGCGTACCGCCTCAAATTGCGCCAGGCCGTAGTAGATCAAAAACAACTGCACCAGCATCGGCGTGCCACGAATCACGTAGGTGAACAGCCACGCCGCGCCGTTGACGAGCGGCTGCTTGGACACGCGCATCAAGCCCAGGGGCAAGGCCGCGAGCAAGCCGAAGAACAGCGAGATAGCCAGCAATTTCAGGGTGGTCAACATGCCGCCGACGTAAAGCGGCAGCGCGTCCCAGATGACGTTGTAGTCGAAGATCATAGATCAGCCGCCCTTACGCCTACCGAGTAGCGCTTCTCAAGGTAACGCAGGGCCAGCAACGACACGCTGGTGATCACCAGGTACATCGCCGCCACTGCGAGGAAGAAGGTAAAAGGCTCACGGGTGGCATCTGCCGCCTGCTTGGCCTTGAACATCATGTCTTGCAGGCCCACCACGGAAATCAGCGCAGTGGCCTTGGTGAGTACCAGCCAGTTGTTGGTGAAACCAGGGATAGCCAGCCGGATCATCTGCGGCACCATCACCCGGAAGAACACCTGAAAACTGCTCATGCCATACGCAAGGCCGGCCTCAGCCTGGCCCTTGGGAATGGCCATGAAGGCGCCACGGAAAGTTTCCGACAGGTAGGCGCCAAAGATGAAACCCAGGGTGCCGATACCGGCGGCCAAGGGGCTCAAGTCAATATAGTCATCATGGCCGAGCATCGGCGCGACGCTGTTAAGCAGGTTTTGACCGCCGTAAAAAATCAGCAGGATCAGCACCAGGTCAGGGATCCCGCGGATCACCGTAGAGTACAAGTCACCCAGCCAGGCCAACCAGCGCACCGGCGACAGGCGTAACGCGACCCCGATCAGCCCCAGAACAATGGCCAGCGCCATGGAGGACAAGGCGAGCTGAAGCGTCAACCATGCGCCATCGAGGATGACGGCCCCGTAGCCTTTCAACATGATTCAGGTCCTCGAAAAGGCGGATGAAAAAATGGCGCAAACCTCAGGAATTCTGTTGCTTGCGCCATTCTGCACAGACAGCTGCGACGGTTTACTGAGCTTCAGGCCCGTAAATATCGAAGTTGAAGTACTTTTTCTCGATTTCTTTGTACTTGCCGTTGGCACGGATCGCGGCGATAGCAGCGTTGATGCGGTCCAGGTTTTCTTTGTCGCCTTTGCGTACGGCAATGCCTACGCCGTCGCCGAAGTACTTGACGTCGGTGAACGCCGGGCCGCTGAACGCGTAGCCTTTACCGGCTGGCGTATCGAGGAAACCTTCCTGCAACAGGGTGGCGTCTGCCACGGTGCCGTCGAGGCGACCGGCTTCCACGTCCAGGTAGATTTCGTTCTGCGAACCGTAAGGCACCACTGTCACGCCTTTAGGCGCCAGCACTTCCTTGGCGAAACGATCGTGGATCGAACCGCGCTGCACACCGATTTTCTTGCCTTTGAGTTCGTCCAGGCTGTCGCTGACCGTCGTGCCTTCCTTCAACACCAGGCGCGCCGGGGTGAGGTAGTAGCGGTTGGTGAAGTCCACGGACTTCTTGCGGTCTTCGGTGATGGACATGGACGACAGGATCGCGTCGATCTTGCGTACTTTCAGCGCCGGGATCAGGCCATCGAATTCTTGCTCGACCCACGTGCACTTGACCTTCATCTGTTCGCACAAGGCGTTGCCGATGTCGTAGTCAAAACCCACGATGCTGCCATCCGGCGCCTTCGAGGCAAACGGAGGGTAAGCCGCTTCGATACCAATTTTCAGAGGCTTTTCATCAGCGAAGGCCTGCATGGACAGTACGGACAGCGCCAGGGCGCCCAACAGCACAAGTTTCTTCATCTTGGGACTCCATCGGTAGGGCAAAAAGCAGTATGAGCGGTGGCCCACGATGCGACTTAAGTAAAACCCAATAGCGGCGCTACGTCCCAACCCCGGTTCAACATTGGAGACGGCGAGCGAGTGATCGGCATTCTAACGACAGGCCGGAAGCCGATATTTCCTCAATGCGACAACTATTTACAGAAGCACCGAGAAAGCGGCTCAAGCACATTGACAGTCCCTGAATTTTATGCAGAGACAAAAGATATTAAACCTGTTGATGCTGCAAATTACGCGCCTATTATTCGCAAACCCTTCTGGCACGGCAAGCATGGCGGCTAATCTTATTTTCAGGTGTGTCTAAAACGCGGCTTTTCGGGATGAAAACGTAGCGCTTTGCCTCATGTTTGAGCGACGGGTTACACATTTGCACCGCTCGGTTACATTTAGAAATTTCCTACGGCAAAAACCGATATTTATTGGCCTTCAAGATGATCGTTCCCACTGTGGGAGGGGGCTTGCTCCCTCCCACAGTTGATCTCCAGCGCTTTTTCAGGGGGCACAAAAAAGCCCCATCCGGCTTACACCGCATGGGGCTTTGTCACACCCGCCCGCCTTACACGGCGTTCATGCTCTTGTGGGTCTCAATCAAATGCGCCACCACACCTGGGTCCGCCAGCGTGGAAATATCGCCCAGCCCGTCATACTCCGCCGTGGCAATCTTGCGCAAAATGCGCCGCATGATTTTCCCCGAGCGCGTCTTGGGCAGCCCCGGCGCCCACTGAATCACATCCGGCGAGGCAATCGGCCCGATCTCTTTGCGCACCCAGTTTTTCAGTTCCAGGCGCAGCGCCTCGTTCGGCTCCTCGCCATTTTTCAGCGTGACATACACATAGATGCCCTGCCCTTTAATGTCATGCGGCACACCCACCACCGCCGCTTCCGCGACTTTCGGGTGCGCAACCATGGCGCTTTCAATCTCGGCAGTACCCATGCGGTGGCCCGACACGTTCAACACGTCGTCGACGCGCCCGGTGATCCAGTAATAACCGTCCTCGTCACGCCGCGCACCGTCGCCGGTGAAATACATGCCACGGAAGGTCTTGAAGTACGTGTCGACGAACCGGTCATGGTCGCCGTACAGCGTACGCGCCTGGCCCGGCCACGAATCCAGAATCACCAAATTGCCCTCGGCCACGCCCTCAATCAGGTTACCGAGGTTATCCACCAGCGCCGGCACCACACCGAAGAATGGGCGTGCTGCCGAACCCGGCTTCAGCGCATGCGCGCCCGGCAGCGCGCTCATCATGTTGCCGCCGGTTTCGGTCTGCCACCACGTATCAACAATCGGGCAACGCGATTGACCGACGTTCTTGTAGTACCAATCCCACGCTTCCGGGTTGATCGGCTCACCCACCGAGCCGAGCAAACGCAAGCTGCTGCCATCGGCGCCTTCAACCGCCGCTTTGCCGGACGCCATCATGGCGCGGATCGCGGTCGGCGCGGTGTACAGAATATTGACCTTGTGCTTGTCGACGATTTTCGCCACCCGCGTGATGTCCGGGTAGTTCGGCACGCCCTCGAACAGCAAGGTGGTCGCGCCATTCGCCAGCGGCCCGTAGACAATATAGGTGTGGCCGGTGACCCAGCCGACGTCGGCGGTGCACCAGTAAATTTCGCCTGGGCGGTAGTCGAACACGCGCTCGTGGGTCAACGCTGCGTACAGCAAATAGCCGCCAGTGGTGTGCTGCACGCCCTTCGGCTTGCCGGTGGAACCGGAGGTATACAGGATAAACAGCGCTTCTTCGGCGCCCATCTCTTTGGGCGCACACACGGTGCCCGCCACTTTCATCAGGTCTTCGTACCAGATGTCGCGATGCTGGTTCCACTTGATCGCGCCATTGGTGCGCTTGCACACGATGACTTTTTGAATGCTGCTGGTTTCCGGGTTGGTCAGCGCGTCGTCGACGTTGGCCTTCAGAGGAATTTTCTTACCGGCACGAATGCCTTCGTCGGCAGTGATCACCACCTTCGACTTACAGTCGATGATGCGACCGGCCAGGGCTTCCGGCGAAAAACCGCCGAACACCACCGAATGAATCGCACCGATGCGGGTACACGCCAGCATGGCGACCACGGCTTCGGGGATCATCGGCATATAGATAGTCACCACGTCGCCGCGGTGCACATCCTGGCCGCGCAGGGCGTTGGCGAACTTGCAGACTTGTTCATGCAATTCGCGGTAAGTGATGGTGCGGCTCTCGGCAGGGTCGTCGCCCTCCCAGATGATCGCCGCCTGGTCGCCACGCTCGGCGAGGTGACGGTCCAGGCAGTTGTAGGAAACGTTCAGGGTGCCATCGGCGAACCATTTGATGTCGACGTGGTGGTCATCGAAAGAGGTCTGCTTGACCACAGTAAAAGGCTTGACCCAATCAAGGCGCTGAGCTTGCTCACGCCAGAAGCCATCAGGGTTGACCACCGACTGCTGGTACATGGCCTTGTAGGTTGCCTCGTCGGTCAGCGTGTTGGCTGCTACTTCGGGGCGAACGGGGTACAGGGAAGCCGCACTCATCTTTCTTACCTCGGTGACAATCGTTGTTTTTGTAGGCCCTGTTGTAGCCGGGGCTGCTCCATAGAACCATTCGACGATGGTAGTAACAAGCCCCCGCGCATTCCCCTGCACGCCTCGCGCGCGCCTCTGGCCCGCACGCTGTGGCGCTTTGCGCCTTGATGAAAAAAGGTTAACCCCGGTGATTGTTACAAAAACCGCCAACAGTGTTTATCAAAAGCACGGGTATATGAATATAACCCGCAAGCCTAGAATCAACGCCGTCAACACGACACTGTGATTAACAACGTAACAGCCCCCACGAAGGCAACGTTAATCCGAACTTCCCCTTACTTAAGTGACACACGTGGCCTCACAAAGGCCCCGTGACCCCTTTCGCCCTGAAGAAGGTAAATAAACAAATGAAAGCTTTACTCGTAATGGCCCTCAGCAGCGTGTGCGCCACCGCCGCCCTGGCCGATGAAGCCCCGACCGAGCTGGCCAGCCAGAACGCCCCGATTGTTGAAGACTACAGCTACAGCACCCACTTGGACGTTGCCAAAGTAATGTCCATGAGCACGGTTCCCGATGTGTGCAAAGTTGTACCGGTGAAGATGGAATATGAAGACTCACAAGGTCAGCGGCATATTCTTAAGTATCACGTGATGGGCAATGGTTGCTCTAACGGGTAATAACTTAGTGCGTCAGGCTTAACCCTGGATCTTGGTCGCCGCAAGAAATCGTTCTTGCGGCCAAGAGCCGATTTCGGATGTACCGGTTCAAGGGTGCGAGCTGGCTTGCCTGCGATGGCGGATTCAGCCATACACACCGTAAAAAGCCGTCTACCTACCTCCTGCCCCAACCCCGCAAAAAACATCCCGCCGCCCGTCAAAAAAATCCAACCCCGGCAAAGCCCAGCAAACAAACGCTTTGGCCGAAAACCAGGCTATTTTGGCGCTCGCTCGTGACCATCCGCCGCAACACAAAGCCGAATTTTTCCCTATAATGCGCGAGTAAATCGGGCCTGCAATATCCCTTTACACAGGGATGAAGAGCCAGACCTGAGGCCTCCGCTGGAGCAAGCACCTGCCGCTCCGCCCCTCAAGCCTCACGCAGAGTACCCGTTCACCCCATTGCGTTTAATGCCTGCGCTAGCTGCTGCAACAAACGATTCCTTAAGATCCACCGCGGCCCGAGGGCCGTGTGAACACCCAACCATCCGGTTTCACACGGGCACCTTTGAGCCCTCACGCAGGAGACGACACGTCATGCTGAGCTGGGACGAATTCGACAAAGAAGAACACGCCGAAGTAGCCACCAAAGGCGCTAACGCCGGCCACGCCACCGAAGCCAACATGGACCGCCTCGACGGTGCCGGCGCTGCCGCCGCCATCGAAGCCCGCGCCGTCACCGCCAGTGACTCCGCCGCCATCGTGCGCGCCAAGGCAGCACTCGACAAACTCGACGTCGCCGAAGGCCTCGCCGAACTCGAAGGCGCCTCCGCCCGCGTCGCCGTTGACGAAAAACGCATGATCAACTGCCGCGCCGACCTCAACCAACTCGTGCCCTTCAAGTACGACTGGGCCTGGCAAAAGTACCTCGACGGCTGCGCCAACCACTGGATGCCGCAAGAGGTCAACATGACCGCCGACATCGCCGTATGGAAAGACCCCGAAGGCCTGACCGACGACGAACGCCGCATCGTCATGCGCAACCTCGGCTTCTTCTCCACCGCCGACTCGCTGGTTGCCAACAACCTGGTGCTGGCCGTGTACCGCCTGATCACCAACCCGGAGTGCCGCCAGTACATCCTGCGCCAGGCCTTCGAAGAAGCGATCCACACCCACGCCTATCAGTACTGCATCGAATCGCTGGCCATGGATGAAGGCGAGATCTTCAACATGTACCACGAGATTCCATCGGTCGCCAAAAAGGCCGCGTGGGGCTTGAAGTACACGCGCTCGATCTCTGATCCGAAGTTCGAAACCGGCACCGTCGAGACGGACAAAGAGCTGCTGCGCAACCTCGTCGCCTACTACTGCGTCCTGGAAGGCATCTTCTTCTACTGCGGCTTCACCCAGATTCTGTCGATGGGCCGCCGTAACAAAATGACCGGCGTGGCCGAGCAGTTCCAGTACATCCTGCGCGACGAGTCGATGCACCTGAACTTCGGTATCGACGTGATCAACCAGATCAAAATCGAAAACCCGCACTTGTGGGATGTCGAGATGAAGGAAGAAGCGACCCAGATGATTCTGCAGGGTACGCAGCTGGAAATTGAATACGCGCGCGATACCATGCCGCGTGGCGTGCTGGGCATGAATGCGGCGATGATGGAGGATTACCTCAAGTTTATTGCTAACCGTCGCTTGTCGCAGATTGGCTTGAAGGAAGAGTACCCAGGCACGACGAATCCGTTCCCTTGGATGAGCGAGATCATGGACTTGAAGAAAGAGAAGAATTTCTTTGAGACTCGGGTTATTGAGTATCAGACGGGTGGGGCGTTGAGCTGGGATTGATAATAACCGTAAAACCGCAGAATATATAAAAACCAAAAAGCCCTGTACGCAGGGCTTTTTATTAAAACTTAAGTAGTAGATAACACATAAAAACATCTGTCCATATGGAAGCATTAAAGAGATATATAGCCTTCATCAATCAATATTGCCCTTATTTTCCAAATTTCAATACATTGCCTTTCTGTAGGAACTTTACTAGGGAACTGGGCAGCTATATTCAAGAGAGACTCCTGCTTGGGAGTCAGCTTTCCACCTCGGCGTCCCCAAGAAAGCATACGTGACCACTCAGGCGCAGGCGTTTCAATCACAGAAACTTGGATCGCGATGCCGTCATCTGTCCTTTGTAAAGCCTTGGACGCTGACGCAACTTCTAAATTGCTTCTTAAGTCTTGCAATATTTCTAAAAACTTAGGAACAAACTCTATAGAAAGATCTCTGACCTGATCCCAGCAAGCTTGCATTTTTGCCCACTCTGTAACGTTTTCCTTAAGCCGATCAGTGTCGGTCAATACGACGAATACGTTTTTAGATATTAATTCTAATTGCTCACATAAAACCTCTGGTAACGATTGTTTATCCCAGATATTTCGAAAATCAAGCTGCTTACCTAATGCTTGTTCTGAAATCATACTATGTAGCTTTGCAATTGAGTACGTCACAATATTTGCTCGATAACCGCCTTGATACCAGGCCTGTCGAGCAACCATACTTTCTGTATACCTAAACATAATAGCAAGTGAAACTATCTGCCTAAAATAATCCTCATTGAAAGCTTTACCACCTGCGGACCATGTCTTAGCGATAAAATCTGCAAAAATTAGAAAGTTTTTTTGTGCTCCCATACTGACTTTATGAGGAAGCTCTCTCCAAGAGTTTTCTAACTTAGCGACATCGGTCTTGGAAAATAGCTGCTTTCTGGGATTTTGTATGGAGAATTGAGTTTTCTGCGCAGCAGACAAAATAGACTGTTCATTTAAGTACTGCCCACGTGCCCGCTCATAAAACCAGTGAGTACCGTGTTGCGCACCGCCGTTGGCTGGCGCAAATATACGTCGTGAAAATTCCTCCAAACGGACATGGTAAGGATGATTGGAAAAGAAATCTGCATCACTAACTTTATTTTGGCTATTTGCATAGCGAGCAATTTCAGGTGTTAACTGCCCAGCCTTATCGGGGGGTAGCACCGACAACTTCATTTGAACCATGACTTTGGATAGGTCTGCCACATCCTTACTTCCCGCGCCACCACGTTTAGCCAACGCAAGTGATGCAGTAGTTTGCCCTCCATTTACAATTTGTAAATTTGTAGCACTTTTAATTTTAAGCCCGTGAGCACCATTAATCAGCGTAACATTTTCTGCAGTTGCAGCAATACCATTATTAAAAGCAAAAAACATCTCGGGCTGAGTGCGAATTGTATTTTGTATCTTTGAATTCACTTTTCCTTTTGCACTCAAAAAAGTCCTGACATTTCCTTCCAACAACCTGCTGCCGTATTCTTCGTATATGTCAGCCAAGAGATCACCACTGATCATACAAAGATAAGCTTTATAATCACCATCAGATTCAGCAGCAGCCAAACAACTTAATCCTTGGTGTTCAGCCTCCCGAAAATTGACAACAAGCTCGTCACGTCCAGTAGCAGAAGTATATGCCACATGAAATCTAGCAATATCCCAAATATGAAGCTCGCTTGGAACTCCATCTATATCATCCTCTGACCAATCCTTTATACGTGACTTTAACTGACCATCTGAAACATAATAGAATCTATATTTTGTAACCTTAGAATGCCAATCCATCAAATCGCATGCTAGGCCATATCCTGGCTGACTCTCATCAAAAGCTCCGTCCGTTAAGAACCCGCCTAATGATTCTTTCAAATAGTTCTTTAAACTTAAAAATGATTTCTTAACTTCATCAGCATTAAATGATTGAATCTCATCCTCGTTAAAATAATTTCCTATAAGCAAAGAAAGAGAATTGTCGGCGTCGTCAAAAAAATACCCATCCACCCTTAATTTCTTTTTATTACTTGTACCTTCAAATCTACAGCTCTCAAAACTAGAAAACTGTTCAGACTCAATTAATCGATCCCCGCACTCCTGCACGAAGCTCGCGCCCAAAAAATCTCGAGCCGACTCAGCACGGGATCGCACGCACTCAAGAAACTCTTGGTGAAACTCCTGAAGCACCAAATTACACCTCCGACTAAAACAACGACTGTTCAGTTATAAATAATTCGCAGATACCTAATTCCAATTCATATCGCGCATTTACAATTCCGATAGGTAGACTTGCCTTTCGCAACCGTGGAAACCCATCTAAAACTGCATATCGAGTAACGCGCCTTAAATGGAAGAACAAGGTTTCATATTTCTGATGATGCACATAACCAGCAAGTATCAAGCTATCATTAAAACTGCACAGCGCCTCATAACTAGGCTTAAGCCGATCTCTGATTTTTAGCACCTGAGAGTTCAAATTAAATCCACCAATAGAGTCTGAACTGGAGTCAGAAAGCTCCACAACACACAATTGTAGAGTTTTGTCATCGCTATCCAGTTGTCTCTCAGACGCGATAATTACACGTTCGGTACCAGGCCTTATTGTTTTTACTTCCCAAGCGCTGAAGCCAAACTGAAAGTCCTGATTAGCGCCAGTAGGTCCGACCCAAGCAGTAACTGCTTCGACCAAACCAATCTTATCAATAAGTAACTCGAGAAATACTAACTCGCCACACAACCCTCTGATTTCGCTCAAAGTTAAGAGACTGCTCTCGGCACGCTCAAGAAAGTGACGCCAGCTATTTAGACGACTAAGCACAAATTCTAAAGGACTATGTTTTCCAATATACCTAGAGTGTTCTATTAAGTCTTCACAAAGCAAAGCAAACAGCTCTACTAACTTCGAGTCCTCCAAAATTAGAAGAAGGGACCACCTACCATCATCTCTATAAATTTTTTTTAATCTAACCGCTCGCATGTCTGTTTGGCGGGGAGGTTCGTCGATGGTGACAAATAATAGCAAATTTCTATCTTCGCTATCCACGCCGAGATAGAAATCCAATGGATGAACCGCATCAAACCGTTTAAAGGCAGAGTTAGACGACTCCAACTTAATTGACTGCCAAATTAATAAGCAGTTAGTCGTCGACATTTTCATCTTCGCTCTTGTCGCCCTCGAAATTTTCTACCTCAGTAGCCAAGAGAGTCCTTAGCTCAACCATATTGATACGATAAGTCATTTTTTTACTACCTGACGCTAACTCAGGAAAACTAAGTCCAACCGCAATGAGCGATTTGAGATTATTCGGAAGTATAATACCTTGCTTATCGCCGAATTCCGGGCTAACCAGATGAATCAATAACAAGGGTCGCTTTCTAACTTCGTTGTAAGCTTTACCCGGTATATTTGCCTTCTCGCTATTTCCCGGAAACTCACGAAAAATTCTCTCAGCCTCGAAAATCTCATCCTTTGACAACCCAACCTTTTCATCTGACGCCGAACCAACTCTCATCTTTTTCTCGTTGACCAACAAAGATCTTTTTTCAAGGTCAACTTCGATTTTTCGACGTCTTGTAGGAAGCGAAAAGCCAGGCACCACTTCAAAACTATCCCCATTACCTGAAGGAATCGAAACATCCCAATAATCAAGTTTTGAATCAGCGGACTTCTCTATAAAATCAGCAAGGTCCCTAGACTGCAGTTTTAGATTTAGCGGATGACTTACAAAACCATTCAAAAGTTCTACAACAACATTCTTCGGAACTTGGAACCAGACGGGAATCTTATACGAATTACTTTTTAGAGAACTTAATGTATTTAGCTTATTTATAAGAGCCTGCACAGCTTTATGGTTAGACAATATCGCGGAACCATCACTAAGCAGTCGTGCTGACTCTAGACTTTCCTTGCTAATCGACAGGGTATGCACAATCTCCTCAGAGTGACGCATTTTATTGCGAGCTGTAATAATTAATGAGTCCGGATGGGAGCGGACTCGCAATCCAAAATCAATTGGTTTCAACCTTAAAACCTGCATACGTCGGACTTCGCCCCTCAACTCATCCGTAGCCTCTGAAATCAATGAATACCAGTTGATTGTCTCTGTTGGCATCCATATTTTTAGAAGATCCTCATACCCCTGTCTATAACCAAACCATCGCCCCATTTGTAATAATGCGTCGTACATTTGTGTTGTCCGATAAAAATAACTTACCGACAGCCCCTCCAAGGTCAGCCCACGGGCGAGGCTATTTCCTCCTACCGCTATAACCCTTAGCCCGTTTTCCTTGTAAAGGGCGTAGTTCAGACTCGCACCACCACTTTTCTGGTTTACAGATCTCACTTCCACAGGCAGAGCGGCAGTAACCAAAGCGGCTTGAATCTCGCTCCAAGAAAAACCTATGGTGCTCAAATAACGCTCATATATAGAATGCAAGTCACTAATATTTTTATTTCTTAACGCTTCTGAAGGACTAAGCGAGGAATACGCTCGTATATCGTCCTGAATCTCCCTTAGGGTTATATCAATACTATCTCTGACTTGATCCTGAATAAGTGTGAAATGGCTGACATTTATGAGCATAGATCTATGCTTAGGCATTCCGTTGCGCATGTCCATGACTGCGTTCACAAGCAGAAAATATTTTACTGCGTCCACTAACGAACCGGGCAACTCATCTATGATACTTTCTGAATGCTGTCCCTTAGGAAAAGAAGCCTCCGCATCGTCAATATCCTCCAGACACTCTAACTTAGCGTTATCACCAAATATTGCCGACGCCCCTATATAATTACTAGGCGCGTCTAACGCGTATATAAAGTCACGAGGAAATAGGTCATCCCCCTCCATCTCAGTTGTGGTTTCTGGATTAATGAATACGTTTGCGAAAGGGGTAGCAGTAAAACCTACATAACTAGACCTAGGGAAAATATTGAGCAAAGTACGTATACCACTATTTATCGCAGTCGCCTTTTTTGGATTAGTATTTATCGAAGCATTATCTGCCTCATCATCTATAAGCAATAGAGGAAGATCAATCTTTCCAGAGTTTTCGGCGTTGAAATTTATCAGCCACTCAGTTAGATTTTCTATTATTTTTTTATTTTTTTTCACAACCAATAGAACTGGCTCATTATAATCGCGCAATCGAAATCCCAACTGATTGACAGTTACAGCTTTAAAATCACCAACTGTAGAAGTAAATACACCAGCACTTCGTGTTGAATTTATTAACCCAACACCTATTTCCTTTCTTCTTCTATTTCGGCTATTACTATTAACAACACCAGAGCTATCAAGCCCAACAAACCCAGAATCTAGTCTTTCTTGAGTTTGCCTACGCAAGCTCTCCAACGTACCAGTTAGGAGAATTACTAACTTATATCCGGCATCCGCCGCCTTACAAATCAAGCCTGTATAATTCGAAGTCTTACCAGACTGAACATCTCCCATCACTAGCCCACGTCTCGGCCAACCTGCTTTTCCAACTGGGTTGCCCATCAAATCAAGGATTTCATCGGTAACTTTGTCCAGAGAAGCTACTACCTTCGCGCCCCATCCCTGTTTGATTAAATCTGTACGGTATCGAGTCCAATAAAATGGAATTATCTGCGCTTTCCTGGCTTGAAGCCAAGGGTCATGCTCATCTGCTACATAGCTACCTATCCCCATATCCAATGCAAGAGCAACATGAAGTTTTTTTATAACAGATTCGAACTCTTGGTCAGACACTGCATACGGAGGTATCTTGCGCAACATACTTGCCAATTCATAAATTTCAATTTCAGTAGGTATACCATCCACCGTTAGAGACGTGGCGACAGCTACCTCAAGTCGCTGGGCGGCAGAGGAAAGAATATCATCAGCTTTATTATTCAACACGTTGTAACTCCTCTACAATTTTCTTGGTGAGTGCGGGATAAAGGCTAAACGGTTCAATTACATGCAGTGTAGATAAAATCTTTAGACGGACAGGAGATGTAGTTTCCAACCCGTCAAGTAAAATTGAAGCCATATCTCGAAGTTGACACTCTAAATACTCACCATTGAAATTCGGTTTCACATCGGAAGCCATTCGCGAATATAAGGAATCTGCAGGAAAAGAACTCTCAATCGTTTTCAATACCATTTCAAAAAAATTTAGAGCTTGCTTATCTACCAAACTGCTCTGAAATTGCATTATGGAAGGATGTTCTCTATTTATATCAAATCTGACTCCATCTCGATCTATCACTTCGCTCCAAGCCGAGATGAATTTTTTATTTTCAGAAGCTCTCCCTCGAAAAGTGATAGTTCGCCCACTTACGGCTCTAATTCTATCTATCGTTCTTTTCAAGTTTATACGAACTAGCGCTGGTGGATGAGCCGCTGATTTTTTTATATCAAGAGTCCATAAATGATCCAAAGAATTCGGTATATCAACTCGAACTCTAGCTAACTTACTTAGCTCATCCTTTCGAGCAAGTCGAAACCAAGTACCCCAAATTATTAATCGCCTATTTCTATATATATAGAAGCCCTGATGATTACGAATACCTTCACTACCTCCAGCCACCTCAACTTCTTTAACACTTAGCTTGCTATAGTGAGGAATGATAAATGGCTTAACTGTTACTTTTTCACCATCCACACTAAACGTTTCTTGGTCTAATTGCTGTGTAGCTTGATGCCCGATCAAAAATGGATCAAGAGGAGGTAGTTTATTTCCATTTATACTAATAGAGACAGGAGACTTTTGACCCTCCTTAGTCATAAATCTATGAAAGACTAGTGAAAGATGGTCTCTCGCATGATTCATCTTTACGGTGAGAGCAGCTTCGGTAGAGGACTCACCTGCAATCAATTTATCTAAGTTCTGCCAAAGCACTATTGTACCGCTAACACTTTTAACTAACAATTCCATGTGAGGTATGTTGACTAGATCATGTTCTCCAAGCTTAAGCATAATCCATGACTGACGAGCTATTACGATATCAAGATCCCAGCAAAAACCAGTAATGACCCCGTCTTGCTTAGAAACAACTGTCATCCGGCGACATTGAGAAAGAGAGGAAGTCTTCAATCCTAATCCATAGCGTCCCATATCATTGATAGACCGTATATCCAATGGGTTAGAACTTCCATGCCGCATGGCACTTTCCAACACAGTCGCTGACATACCATGCCCATCGTCAATAATGGCAAGATACGGCTCATCTTGAGGCCGAAACTCGATGATGATATTTCTAGCATTTGCTGACAGGCTGTTATCCAAGATATCTGCTAACGCTGACTCCAATGTATAACCGATTGATCGCATTGATTCGAGCAGCGAAGCTGCGTGAGGAGGATGTTCTATTTCCTTCATAACCTCTCGCCCCTTTATAGAACGAGGCGCTACCTACCGTAGGCACACCAACATTCCTTGTCGTCTTCCATAGTACATATGGCACTTATTAGCGCCATGATTAGGCCACCATTCATCTCATACTAGCCATGAAAGCGCAAGAATTTTTTTACAACTATTCATCACTACTACTCGGAACTTAATTCGATAGTAAAACCCACCCTCCGATATAACATACAATAAAAACTCAACTTTATCGATTGATCAATTTATCTATTACTTCTGCAATCTGATTTGCCAATAAAGGAGGAACTGCATTTCCCACTTGATGAAACTGCTGAGTACGATTTCCCAAAAAGAAATAATTATCTGGGAATGTTTGGAGTCGAGCGGCCTCGCGAACAGTTAGGCTTCTACATTGGTTAGGGTCGTAATGGATAAAATAATGCCCATCTTTTGAAATATGACTCGTGATTGTCGATGAGGACTGGTCCTTAACTTGCACCCTAAATCGATCACTAAATTTACCGCTCTCCCAATTCTTATGGTCAGGGGCCAGTCCGGCCAGATGAAATTCCTTATGGCCTTTTGGTGAGTATTTGTGTGCATCCGCAAAAACAGAAGCGTATACATAACGCCGAAGGTCTGAAGTCATATGGCTTCTAGCCTCATGATTAAGCCATACATTTAAACGCACATCATTAAACCAATCCTCAAGAAAAACATCACCAAACTGGCTATCTCGTAGGTTTTTTTTGGTTAGCCTTAGCGCGCCGGCGCTGTACCCTGCACCAGAAAATGTCTGCCTTGTTATTTGCAGCTTTTTCTCAAGCAGAGGGTCACTTCCCATTGAAGAAAGCGAACTGTGGAGTTCGTCTAAATGAGTTAAAACTTCACAGCACCATTTATCGGGCGAGTCGTTACCTCTGGATAACGTACTCCTAAGCTTCGGGAGCCCTGCTAGCATTTCGCCGACGGTGGGGGCTCGCTTGTCAACTAACTTTAGAGCTTGAGCTACATCTGCAAATTCTTCGGACACACCGACAAGGATTACACGATGCCTATTTTGAGGTATCCCGTGATTTTCTGACTGAATAATAAAATTGTTTGTTTTTAACTCTAAAGGATCATTACCGCTTTCATATACAGCATCACTGACTAACGAGCAAATTTTATATTTTGGCCTATTTGAGTTAGTAATACCGAGTGCCAAATCTGGATCAGCAAGGTCTCGAAGTATCTGAGGAAAAATTTGTTCCCCTCCAACTTTGGAAGACAAAATCCCTTTTACATTTTCCATCACAAATACAGCCGGACGTTTCCTTTGAATTATTCGAAGATATTCTCGATAGAGGAAATGTCTTTGGTCATCCTCCGCTTTGTATTCAGAATTACCTCTATTTCTCGCTCGTCCTACGACTGAATAGGCCTGACAAGGAGGTCCTCCGATTAATACCCATGGACGAGTCTCATCGAGTTTACTTTCAAGTATTTTATCTAACTCTGCATTCCCTTCAGGGGTGCCCAGTCTGATTTGCCTGGCTTCATTGTCAGCCTTGACCCATTGATCATAGCTTCTACCAGTCCAAGGTTGGGTGGCACCAGAAGTCTGACAGTAGTAATAATAGTCATCCAACGCGTCAGGATTTTCTATCTTCAACGCCCTATAGAAAGCTCTAAGCCGTAAGGTTGCTCTAGCATGAGGATCCATTTCTGCAGATACTACAACTTGAAAGCTTTTGCCATCATTAAGGGATGAAAAACCTTCACCCAGCCCGCCTGGCCCTGCAAATAGGTCGACGACCTGTAAAGGTTGTTTAAAATTCATATGGAAATTCTGCAAAAAGAGGACCGAAATGGATGTAGTTGACCAAGCTACGCGCTCGAGGATGATGTCTTCGATTCGCGGAAAAAACACGCAACCGGAGCTCAAGGTTCGTCGTTTTTTGCATGCGCATGGCTATCGATTCCGCCTTCATAGGAAGAACCTCCCTGGAAATCCCGACATTGTACTGCCCAAACTCATGACCTGTATATTTGTCCATGGATGCTTTTGGCACAAGCATAAGAATTGTCGGTATGCAGCCACTCCAAAGTCGAGACCTGCATTTTGGGAGGAGAAGCTCTCAAAGAATGTGGTCCGGGACGCAAAAGCAGGGGTAGATCTTCAGCATCTGGGCTGGCGGGTCCTGATCATATGGGAATGCGAGCTAAGAGATGCTGAAGCAACGTTGAATGGTTTGTTAGCGAAACTTAACCGTTTTTGAGGCAACCATTTATGTTAGCTGCATGCAGCTCTTTGACCCTTCGACCGGCATGGTCTGTCTTGATCATTCTTCGGTAGACGATGAAAACATTAAGTTTCACTTGGTAGATCCAAGAGCTTGACCACCTCCAACCACGCACTTACCCTCTCACCTCGGCGCCTAAGAAACGCCTCAACCAGAGCGGTCCTCCGCACCCGACAGCCATGCGGCTTTTTTTCGCCAGCGGTTTCTCTACGCCCGTGAAAAATCCCCGTTATGTCGGGAGTGGGCGAATACAAGACCCGAAAGGGGAATATGTCCGGCCCGTCTCTGGTGGGTTTCTTAGCTCCCGACACCCATAACGCATGCCCTAAGAAAGCAACCAGAGGTAACGGAAATGCCTGGATACTTTGCATCCCCTGCGAAGGTCATTCGCAGCACCTGCACCATTTCTAAAACACGCTCCGGCTCGGAGGTGTGTCATGCATGAACCTACCGTCTTTATCCGCCAAAACCTGCATCTGCATGCCCTGCTGCTGGAGAATCAGCCATGGCTGTGTGCCCGTGACCTCGGCCGCATGACAGGGCTGTATCTGGATGAACGTATGGTAAGCAAGCTCGATGAGGATCAGCGGCAAATCCTGGAAATCTGTTATCACGGTCAGCCTGAGAACATGCTGATGATCAGTGAATCCGGCGTGTACGCCTTGCTGGTTTATCACTACTCACCTGGCCACCGCCTGCTGCGCGAATGGTTGACTCATCAAGTCGTACCGACTCTGCGCGACGGAAATCAATCCCGGTCCAAAGACCGCCCGATGCTGAGCTTGCTGGATTGGCCGGAGATGTCGCTGAGCCTTCTGCATTGGCAGGATGAAGGATGGATTCGGTTGCGGGATATGCCGTATCTGTTGCTCAACAGGACCCGTCGACGCGCGCCAACAAGCAAGACCTGGTATCAAAAGATGGCGGAATATTTCCGGCCATCCAGCCATTCGGCACGTTGAGTTCTCAGCGGTGGTGCGTCCGTGCTGATGCTCGGACGGACCACCAACACCCATTTCCCAATCCGCTCTGTACCAACGCCGGATGCCTTACAACGTTCATTCCTATGCCCGACCGGGTAAACTCCTGCGATCATTGCCAGCGAAATAACAACAGCACCACGCTTGGCTGATCTGAACTGCATAACCGTGATTAGCCTGAACCCATGCAGTGGGTACTAGTCACAACGTTATGAGAACCTGCTCCAAATGATCAAGGACCACCCGTGAACCCAGACATGCTCGAAACCGGCCCCGCTGACGCCAAAGTACTCTCCGTCTTTGACTTCGACGGCACCCTGACCCACCACGACAGTTTCGTGCCCTTCCTCAAATTCGCCTTTGGCACCGGCGAGTTCTATGGCCGGATGGTCAAGCTGGCGGTACCGGGGCTGCGCTTTTTGTTGCGGCGCATGAGCCGGGATGAGTTGAAGGCGCAGTTGATCCGCACCTTTATGACCGGGGTGGAAAAGGCTTGGGTGCAGCAGAAGGCCGAGGAGTATTGCCAGAAGAATTGGGCGCGGCTGATGCGCCCGGCGGGCGTGCTGTCGGTGGAGCAGGAGCTGGGCTCCGGGGCGGAGGTGACGTTGTGTTCGGCGTCGCCGGCGTTGGTGTTGCAGCCGTTTGCGAATCGGCTGGGCATCAAGTTAATTGGCACTGAGCTTGAGGTGGTCGACGGCGTGTTGACCGGCAAACTCACCGGGAATAATTGCCGGTGCGAGAACAAGGTGCTGCGGCTTGAGGCGGTGTATGGCGACCTCGGGGACTATCGGCTTCGGGCCTGGGGCGATACGCGCGGTGACCGCGAGTTGTTGGCGGCGGCGCAGGATGCGCACTTTCGGCATTTCCATGCGAAGAAGCGGCGTAAGCAGACTCGCAGGCACTGAAGGTTAGCAAGATTGAACGGCCTGAGATGATTCGTTCGGGTCGATGCCTGAACGAATCGTTTAAAGCCCAGCCTACTGATTGCCCTCACCCAGCTTTCTGTCTATGGGTAAGGCGAACGCATGAAGTATTATTCCAGCCAGGGCGAACCAGCCTAATATTGGGTATTGCACCAATAGGTCCGGCCTATGCCACCCGTACAAAAAATCACCACGCTCAATCACCCGAATATAGCTGATGACAAAAAAACCATTCACGATCAGGCAAAAATACAATGTGTAATTACGCAAGCGTGGCCTCGAAAACCTGTATTTAAAGTAATAGCACAGCGCGGCACCTCCTAACACATACAAAAAAGCACCGACGACAATCATTCGGGCATTCGCTCATGTATTTGCGCGGCTGTTTCAGCATCGATAGAAGCCTCTACACCCAACGACACTCCGCTCATTATCTGAAAGGCGGGTACTTTGTCCGAGAGCAGGTCTCTAAATAATCGACACGCATCCGGCTTGATCACAAGCCGGCTCAAACTATAAATAGACATGACAATATCGACACCACCGTAGAATGCGAAGAAGCGATGTAAGCAGATTCGCAGGCGCTAAAGGTTGGCAAGGTTGAACGGCCTGAGATGATTCGTTCGGGGAGATACCTGAACGAATCGTTTAAAGCCCAGCCTACTGATTGCCCTTACCCAGCTTTCTGTCTGTGGGTAAGGCGAACGCATGAAGTATTATTCCAGCCAGGGCGAACCAGTTTAATATTGGGTATTGCATCAACAGGTCCGGCCTATGCCACCAGTACACAAAATCACCACGTTCAATCAGCCGCATATAGCTGATGAAAAAAAAGCCATTCACGATCAGGCAAAAGTACAGTTGTAAATTACTCAAGCGCGGCCCCGAAAACCTGTACATAAAGTAGTACGCCAGTGCAGCGCCGCCTAACACATACAAAAAAGCACCGAAAACGATCATTCGGGCATTCGTTCATACATTTTCACCGCTGTGTCAGCATCGATATAAGCTTCTACACCCAACGACACTCCGCCCATTTTTTTATAGGCGCGTACTTTGTCCGAGGGCAGGTATCTAAATAATCGCCACGCATCCGGCTTGATCACAAGCCGGCTCAGACTATAAATAGACATGGCAATATCGACACCGCCGTAGAGAATGTCTGCTTCATCCTCGCCATACCCCAACGCCTTAACGGCCAAGTGATAGCCTTGCCGTACGGGGCCTGTGGTATTGCTACGTGCTTGAATTAAATTTCGTCCGTTTTCATACATATTGTTGGCACCGTGCGCCATGATCGGTACGCCTACAAACGCGCACAGCGTACCGACGGACGCATAACAAACACCTGCTCCCGTTGCCAGTTGGAGCCCACCGGCAACCAGCCCTATGGCTTTCGTGGCAATCTGCCGAGACTGGCGCACAAGGTGTGACTGCTCGTCTTTGATGTCCTGCAACCCTTGCTCAACCGTTTTACGCCCATCCTCTACGTCTTTAACAATGCCACGGGCGTAATAGGCGACTTCCCGATTGAATTGCAGCCTGACAATGCCGTCACTGATATGCCTGGCACTGATCAAACAGGCCTGATTAGTTAAATAGGCGGCGGCTTGGCTTACCGTCCAGGTGTCATGGGATGTCGGGCCTTCAAGTGCGGTGTTGCGCGTCACTGCGCGACATCCCAGGCGGCATAACCGCTCGTGCCTGCCTGGTGATGTGTCCAAAGAATTTCACGGTAACGCAGCGCAACATGCTCCTGAGCGTCCATGTCGTTTTGCAGTAGGGCATAGGGCACGTCAAGGATGAGGTCGGCGACGATGCACCCGCGAATGTCGACCGTGTAGTACTTTTCTTGCTGGCCGAAACTGGAGGTTCGGTAGAAATGAATCAAGCAGTCCAGTTCTTCCCTGTTCGCCAGCGCGACGGCCAGCAAGGGGGATGATTTGTCGATATTTTTAGTGATGACTACCGGGCCGTGAGCCGGCCCTCTTAAATTGCCTCTATTGGCCATATTGTGTTGGAACGACAACACCATAATCTCATCACGATGCCCGTCCTGGCATTTATTGCCGATGGAGGCCGTGGTCGAGCAACCTGCCGAAATCAGACCCTGTACCGCACCGCTGATGCTCATGTAGCCGTGGTTAGCCATTAGATAAACGCCTTGTTTATTTCAGGGGCTCACCATACGAAAACGGGCGTTACGGAAATATCAGACGGTTCGCTTTATGGCGTACGACGGGTATGTAGGACGTTTAACTTTCGTGTATCTCAACCTTGATCTGCAACGCCTGCGTGCGCGGTTTATGGTGTAGCTTTCAGGTCTACACCCAAGGCCGTCGCGAAGGCTTTTACCAGTGGGCTGCGCGGCGCGTTGTGGCGCAGGATCAAGTTGAACGCGGTACTCAAGTGAACGCGTTCCGGGCACAGCACGCGCAGGCGCCCTTCCCTTACCAAAGGCGCGGCGTAGTGCTCGGGCAGGAAGCCGAAGAAGCGGCCAGTGAGTAGCAGGATGGCGACGGCTTCGACTTGCGAGGCCGAGGCAGACTGGCTGTCACAGGTGACGAAGTGGGTTTTGTCGGGATGAATCGCATACCGGTGGTTCACCGCTTCATGGCGGCGCAACAGGTCGGGCGTGATGTCGCTGGCGTTAAACAATGGGTGCCCAACGGCGCAGTAGGCGTGGGCCTTTTCTTCGTACAGCGGGAAGTAGTCGAATTCTTCGCGGCGCTGGTACACGGGGACGATGCCGACGATCAGGCGGCCTTCGACCACACCGCGTTCAACTTCGTCCAATTGGGACGCGTGTAAGCGCAGTCTGATTTTTGGCGATTGGCTGTGTAGCTTCCCCAGCGCAGCCACTAGCGGCGAATTAACGTCGGAAACGGTGTTATCAATAACGCCCACACTCAGGTCGCCGATGAGTTCGTTTTGTGCCGAACTAAGCTTGTCGCGAAAACTGTCTACCGAGGTAAATAACTCGATGGACGCTTGATACACCAACTTGCCTTCTTCGGTCAGCGCAAAGCCCTCCCTGCCCCGCGTACACAGGCGCATGCCGATGCGAATTTCGAGGTCGGAGATCTGTTTGCTGATGGCGGCCAGGCCCACATTCAGCTCGTTTTGTGCGGCGCTGAAACCGCCCGCTTCAACCACGGCCATAAATACCCGGAGCAATTTAAAGTCCAGGCCGCTCAGTTGCAGAGGTGGTCGTGTGCCGGGTTTTGGCGGCATGTTTCCAGAAGTGGAAAGTGGGGTTTCCATAATACGCGTTGACCTCAAGTGCCATATTCAACAGGCTTAAACCCAGTCCTTGAACATAGCCAGGCGGCGATAATGAACTTAAACATCGGCCCTTGGCAATCTTGAACACAGCGCGTCAGACACTGGTTCAACTGCGATTCCTTTCTGCTTCAACTGCCTCCGACTCTTCTAAAAACAAGCGTGAGGAACACCTATGTCTCAGCCCACCGACCGCCTTTGGGGCGCTCGCTTCAAGCGCGGCCCGTCTGCCGCGCTGGCCGCATTGTCGCGTTGCCCTGAGCGCTATTTTCGCCTGACGCCTTACGACCTGGCGGGCTCCCAAGCCCATGCCCGTGAGTTGCAGCGCGCCGGTGTGCTGGATGAGTCGGAAACCTTGCGTACCCTAGAAGCGCTGGACCGTATCGGTGAGGACTTCGCCGCCGGCCGCCTGCATCCAACCCTGGATGACGAGGACGTGCACACCTTTATCGAACGCGTATTGACCGAGCGCCTGGGCGCCTTGGGCGGCAAGTTGCGCGCCGGGCGTTCGCGCAACGACCAGACGGCGAATGACCTGCGGCTGTTCCTGCGTGACCACGCGCGCACCATCACCAGCGACGTGTTGGGTTTGCAGCAGGCGCTGGTGGCACAGGCTGAGCAGCACATCGACAGCATCTGCCCGGGCTTTACGCACTTGCAGCAGGCGCAACCTATCGTGTTCGCCCATCACTTGCTGGCGCACGCGCAGTCGATGTTGCGCGATGTGCAGCGCTTGGTGGATTGGGATGCGCGTACGGCGTTGTCGCCCTTGGGTGCGGCGGCAATGGCCGGGTCAGCGATTGCGCGCCAGCCAGAGCATTCAGCCAAGGAAATGGGCTACACCGGGCCGTGTGAAAACTCCATCGACGCCGTCGCCAGCCGCGACCATGTGGCAGAGTTTCTGTTTGTGGCGGGCATGCTCGGGGTGAATATTTCGCGGCTGTCGGAGGAGTTTTGCCTGTGGTCGTCACGCCAGTTTCGCTGGGTGCAATTGGATGATGCCTACGCCACCGGCAGCTCGATCATGCCGCAGAAGAAGAACCCGGACATTGCCGAACTGGCGCGGGGCAAGGCTGGGCGTTTGATCGGCAACCTGACCGGGTTGATGTCGACGCTCAAATCGTTGCCGCTGTCGTACAACCGCGATTTGAGTGAAGACAAGCACAGCGTGCTGGACAGCGTGGACACCTTGCTGCTGGTGCTGCCAGCGATGGCCGGGATGGTCGCGACGATGAAGGTGCAGGTGGAGGAGCTGCGGCGTCAGGCGCCGATGGGTTTCACCTTGGCGACGGAGGTGGCGGATTGGTTGGCCATGCGTGGCGTGCCGTTCAAAGAGGCGCATGAGATTACCGGCGCACTGGTGCAGGCCTGTGAGAAGCATGAGATTGAGTTGTGGGAAGCCTCGCCGGCGATGTTGGCTGAGGTGGATGCGCGGCTGCTGCCTGAGGTGCGCGATTGCTTGACCCTGGAAGCGGCGATTGCGGCGCGCAGTGGGTGGGGCGGGACGGCGCCGAAACGGGTTCGCGAGCAGATTGGGCGGTTGAAGACTGCTTTGGCTGAGCAGCAGAGATGGGCTGAGAGTTATCAGGGGTTTCGGATTTAAACCTGGGCCTTTGTGGTGAGTTTGCTGGCGCTTTCGCAGGGAAGCCAGCTCCCACATTTGGACCGTGTTTTAACAGTTGGATCGAGTACAGCAGTGGAGTAGCACCATGAACCAAACCCCGGCGGAGCGCTTGCAAGCCGAGCGCAAGTTGTCCGAGAACCAGTTCGACATTACGCAGTACGAGCATGTGCCGCGTCGCTATTACGGGCGGATGTTTTTTGCCACGTTAATCGTGATCGCCTTGGCCGCGTTGTTGCGCGCGTTTGCCAATGGACAGATCGAATGGGCCTACATCGGCCAGTTCCTCACGTCTGAGGCGATTATCTGGGGCCTGGTGAACACCATCATCATGTCGATTTTGGCCATGGCGTTGGGGGTGGTGATCGGCGTGATCACGGCGATCATGCGCATGTCGGCCAACCCGATTCTGCGCTATGTGGCGATTACCTACACCTGGCTGTTTCGTGGCACGCCGCTGATTTTGCAACTGCTGCTGTGGTTCAACCTGGCGCTGATTTTTCCGGTGATCGCGATTCCGGGTCTGTTCAGCCTCGACACGGTCGACCTGATGACGCCGTTTGTGGCCGCCCTGCTCGGCTTGAGTATCAACCAGGGCGCGTACACCGCCGAGGTGGTGCGCGCCGGGCTGCTGTCGGTGGACACCGGCCAATACGAAGCCGCCAAGTCCATCGGCATGCCGAGTTTGCAAGCGCTGCGCAGGATTATTCTGCCGCAAGCCATGCGCGTGATTATTCCGCCTGTAGGCAACGAGTTCATCAGCATGGTGAAAATGACCAGCCTGGCGAGTGTCATCCAGTACTCGGAGCTGCTGCACAACGCGCAAAACATCTACTACGCCAACGCCCGCGTCATGGAATTGCTGATGGTTGCCGGCATTTGGTACCTGGCGGTGGTGACTGTTCTTTCATTTGGTCAAAGCCGCCTTGAGCGTCGTTTTGCCCGCGGCGCCGGCAAGCGTTCGTAAGCTTGGCTTGAGGAGATTTGCCCCATGAGAAGCATCGTCAAGGCCGTCAACCTGAACAAGTATTACGACGAGTATCACGCGTTGCGCGACATCAATATCGAGGTCGAGCAAGGCGAAGTCATGTGCATCATTGGCCCGTCCGGCTCGGGTAAAAGTACGCTGCTGCGCTGCGTCAATCAGCTGGAAAAAATCGACAAGGGCGGCCTGTGGGTCGACGGCGAACTGGTCGGTTACCGGGTGGTCGGCAACAAGCTGCATGAGATGAATGAAGCGCAGATAGCACGCCAGCGCCTGGCCACCGGCATGGTGTTTCAGCGCTTCAATTTGTTCCCGCACTTGACCGTGTTGCAAAACATCATCGAAGGCCCGTGCCAAGTGCTCAAGCGCTCGCCCAAGGAAGCCATCGAGGACGCGCTGGAGTTGCTCGCGCGTGTCGGCCTCGCGGATAAACGCAATGCCTACCCGGTGGAATTGTCGGGCGGCCAGCAACAGCGCGTGGCGATTGCCCGCGCGTTGGCGATGCGCCCCAAGCTGATGTTATTCGACGAACCCACGTCAGCCCTCGACCCGGAACTGGTAGGCGAAGTGCTGTCGGTGATGCGCGATTTGGCCAGCACCGGCATTACCATGATCGTGGTCACGCATGAGTTGGGCTTCGCCCGCGAAGTCTCCAACCGCATGGTGTTTATGGATGCCGGCCAGATTGTGGAAGCCGGCAGCCCGGAAGAAATTCTAATAAGCCCACAAAATCCGCGTACCCAAAGCTTTATTTCTGCCGTTCGCACTTAACTAAAAAACTAACGAGAACGCCCCCATGAAAAAGATGTTTATCCCAACCTTGCTCGCAGGCCTGATGGCCTCCACCTGTGTGTTTGCGGCGTTGCCGGCGGCCATCAAGGACAAGGGCGAGATCAGCGCGGCCATCGTGCCGAACTACCCGCCGATGGATTTCAAGGACACCGCCACCAATAAGCTCACCGGCCTGGACTTTGATTTGGGCAACGCCTTGGCCGAGCGCCTGGGCGTGAAGATCAAGTGGCAGGAAACCGGCTTCGAGCAGATGCTCAGCGGCCTCACCACCAAGCGCGTCGACATCGTTCTGTCGGGCATGACCGACACCGCCGAGCGGCAAAAGTCGGTGACCTTTGTCGACTACTTCACCAGCGGCCCGCAGTTGTACACCTTGGCCAAGCGTGAAGAACTCAAGGAATTGACTGACCTGTGCGGTAAAAAAGTCGGCACCAGCCGCCGTACTACGTGGCCGTCGGAAATTGCCGCGTGGAGCAAGGAAAACTGCGAAGCGGCGGGTAAGCCGGCAATCGTGGTAATCGGCACTGAAGGCTCGGCGGATGCGCGGGCTCAGTTGCAGCAAAACCGCCTGGACGCGGCGATGCAGGGCAGCGAGACGATTCCTTATTTGATGTCGTTGGACAAGGGCAAGTACAAGCCGGTGGGCCTGGCGATTTCCAAACAGTTCACCGGGCTGGGGATTGAAAAGAGCAACACGGCGTTGGTCGCGGCGATCAGCGAGGCGTTGCAGGGCATGATTGATGATGGAACCTACGGCAAGATCCTGAAGAAGTGGGACCTGGAGCAAGGTGCGGTGGCAAAAGTCAGCATTAACGCCGGCCAGTAATACGATTCTAAAGGTGGGAGCTGGCTTGCCTGCGAGGGCGGCAAGCCAGGCAGTATTGGGTTATCTGACCCACCGCTATTGGGAGCAAGCCCCCTCCCACAGTTGAGCTGTGCTCATATTTTGATGTGTATTGTCTTGGAAAATAATAAGGACATTCTCGCCACCGTGGCCACCTATTCGCTGGTAATCCGCCGCTTGATGATTTGCTCGGTGACCGTGGTGGTCAGCCGCGCGATGACCAGCCCCTTGCTGGCGCTGTGGTTGAGCACACGCCTTGGCCTCAACCAGCAAGACATCGGCTTGTTGATGGGCCTTGCCGTGTTCATCGCCACATTGCTCGGCCTCTACGGCGGCTACATCATCGACCGCTTGGAAAAACGCAGGTTGCTGATCCTGGCCATGCTCTCCAGCTCGATCGGTTTTCTGTTGCTGACCTTTGCCAGTAACCTCTACCTCACCACCCTGACGCTGGTGATCACCGAAGCCGCGTCGGCGCTGTTCCTGATTGGCTCCAAGGCCATCATCAGCGAGAACTTGCCGGTGGGTGATCGCGCCAAAGTGTTTTCGTTGCGCTATACCCTGACCAATGTCGGCTACGCCACCGGCCCGATGCTCGGCGTGGTGATCGCCGGGCACTTGCCGCAGGCGCCCTTCCTGATCGCCAGCGCCATTGCGTTTGGCAGCCTGTTCCTGATGATCGGCATCGCGCCCACCCAACGCGACAGCAGCTATACGCCGTTGAGTTTTCTCAGCACCTTGCGCACTTTGCGCAGCGACCGCACGCTGATTTTGTTCACCTGCGGCAGCCTGTTAAGCACGATTGTTCATGGGCGCTATACGCTTTACCTGTCGCAGTTTTTGTTGGTGGCGTACCGGCCGGAGCAGGCACTGAAAATCTTGTCTGCGGTGCTGGCGTGCAATGCAATTACGGTGATTGTGCTGCAGTACCAGATCGGCCGTTTTCTCAAGCGCGAGCAACTGCGTTACTGGATCGTGCTCGGCAGTTTGCTGTTTATTGCCGGGCTGATCGGGTTCAGCCAGGCCCACAGCCTGGTCAGTTGGTGCGTAGCGATGTTCGTGTTCACCTTGGGCGAGATGATCATCTACCCGTCGGAATTCCTGTTTATCGACACCCTCGCCCCCGATGCACTGCGCGGCAGTTACTACGGCGCGCAGAACCTGGCCGCCTTTGGTGGGGCGCTCAGCCCGGTGATCTGCGGTTACCTGCTGATAAACGCTGCGCCCACCAGCATGTTCTATGCGCTGGGTGCACTCACGGCGGTGGGCGGCACCTTGTGCTTCCTGAGTGGGCGCCGCGTGTCTGCAATACCGCCTCTCTAATGTGGGAGGGGGCTTGCTCCCGATGAGGGCGTGTCAATCAGCCCATTTGCCGGCTGAACCACCGCTATCGGGAGCAAGCCCCCTCCCACATTTTTCGATCTCCATCACCGCGGATATTTGGGTAATATCCAGCTACGTATCTCACGGACCCGAGCCCTATGAAATTCGACACGGCGTACAGCCTGAGTCTCGATGAAAAACTGTCGATCTACGACGTACGAGACTTGAATTTCGACGAAACCAACCCGTTCGATTCCGACAAGGACCGCTTCCTGTGCCCCAACGATGCCTGCCGTGCGGCGTTCGATACGGGCAATGTGCTGAGCACGTTCAACGCGAAAAACGTCAATTACCTGCGCACGCCCCACTTCAAAAACAAGACCAGCACTCGGCATATCGACGGCTGCCGCTACGCCAGCACGCACAAGGCCGCGAGCGCTGAAAATGACGACGAGCGCGAGGACAATTTCCCCTCGGAATTTTTGCTCACACGGCGTGAGTACCCACGTAAACCGCCGCTGGCAGGCACCGAGGGCAACGTCTCACAAGCCCCACCGCAAGCGCCTTCGAAGCGTGCCGCCACGGCCCACACCAGCAGCGACGCCACGCCGGACAAAACCAGCGTGTTCGCCCACCCGGTGGAATGTTATGTGTCGAATATTGACGACAAGGACACACTCAAACGCATGCCGCTGAAGATCGGCGACCACAGCGCTACCTACTGGACGTTTTTCAAGAAAATCGAATACCTGCAAGACAACAAGGGCCTGATCTACTGGGGCAAAATCAAAGCGATCAAGGACTACACCAGCAGCTTTCGCATCGACTTCGAAAAAAAGGTATGGCTCGACAAAAAGCCCTATTCGGTCAACGTTTACTTGAGCAAAAAGCTCATCGAGAACTATCGCAAGCGCAGCGCCTTCCTGGAGCAGATCAAGGCCGCAGCGGGCAGTGAACGGGTGTTGTATTGCTTCTTTTACGGCGTAACGCCGGAGCTGAAACAGGTGCCGAGCCAAAAGAACCCCGAGCAGACGTTCGGGGTGTTCAGCGCGAATATCGAGAACTTGGACCACCTGATCATTCGGGAGGCCCCGGGGTTGCAGGCAGATCACGGGTAGCGCAAGCCGTGCGCGCAAAAAATACATCCAGTTGATGAGCGGTCAAAACAACTGTACAAAAACACAGTATAGTTTGCCCTCCCCCGTCGAACCTGGAGAACACCCATGCACTCTCTGGCAATGAGCTCTTTCGTAGAACAGCAGATCGTCCTGCATCAATTTACCGCCAAGCACAGTGTGCAGGCCCGCGCGATGCTGGGCTGGAGCCGTGAAAACCTGGCCAGCCAGGCCGGCGTGGCGGTAGAAGCGCTGCAACGCTTCGAAAGCCAGGGCGATGTGGACGATGACACCCGGTTGGCGTTGGCGTTTCGGTTGGAGGCTGAAGGGCTGGTGTTTTTTCCGGGGTTCGCGCCGGGTTGGGGCATGAGTGCGCGCAGGTTCGACGCAGCGCCTGCAGAACCGTCCGCACAAGGCATCATCTCGCGGTTGATGAACTCAACAAGCGCATCACTTGAGTCACCAACGCCTCAGCCGAATGGTGCGTAGCGTCCAGCCGGATCACCGGGCAGGTCAGCGGCTTCAACCAGCTTTCATGCCGACGCAAGCTGCGCAGGCTGCGGTTGCCGCCATCGTAGCGCGCCGCCCATGCGAGGAAGGCCACGCTGTTTTCATGGCGGCTGCCGCCTTGCAGAATCTGGTCGCCGTAGCGTTGCACTTCCCGCTGGCGCAGACGGTGCAGGCGCACGTGCGGCTCTACACGCAAAAACACCACTTGGGTGAACTGCTCGATCATCGCATCGCCCCAGCCACACAGTGAGCCGGACAACACCCAGCCTTCAAGGCCGGCAGTTTGTTCCAGCAACAGGCGGGTGCGTTCATCGCGCAGCCGGGCGACGGTGAACGGCTGCACGGTGTGCTGCCAGTAAAAGTCGTCCGAGTCGAAATAAGCAACGTTCAGGTGCTCGGCCAAGGCCTTGCCCAGCGTCGTGGTGCCGGCACCTGCGGCGCCGAGGATGTGGATTTTACAGGCCATGGCGGTCCCTCCATGGCAGTGAGTGTAAACCGTGCGCGCGCAGCTTCTACACGTTGCTCAGTTAATTGGGCGCACACGCGCTGATCCGTCGATACACATCCAATAAGGTGGGCAACGTATCACGTGACCAGGATGGGCCATAAAACCAGAGCTGCGTGCCATCCTCCAACGTGTCGCAAAGAGAGGCATGACCGCTTCGGCAAGCACCATGAAACGCGGCGCTCTTGCCGTCAGACATCAAGGCGTCCAGAAGATGCTCGGCCACTAGCTCATCGATTTCATTACGACTGTTCGGCGTGAATTGAACGCTGCCATGCGCGCGTTGAGCGTTGACCGGCACCAATCGCGCACCGGCCTGGCGCAGGATGTCGAAGGCTCGGCGCATGGCAGCGCTGTGGTAAGCAGGGCTGCCCTGACCGCTGCATACATAGCGGTCAGCGAAACCGATTCGCCACCCCGAGAACAATTGGCTCGCGGTGAAGGTCGTGTTATTCAGCACCAAGGGCACTTCCACCATCACCGGGCCTGTGGGGTCGATACCGCTCAGGGCGTTGAGTAACAAGGACGGGTCACGTGCGGACCTCATCAAGGGAGGCAACGCGTTGTAGCCGGGAATTGGAGCGACGCCTCCATGGTGCTCGCCAGCAAAGACGATACCGCCCTGGCGCGCTTTATCGGCTTGGGACGGCGCTGCGTCCGACCCCGTCAATGGCAATGAAGCCCCTTGGTGACAGGGCATACCTGATTGCCAATACTTCCTACACTCTTTTTCCACCTGAACTGCACCCCGAGAATAACTTTCACGGGATCATCGCACTCTCATCCGAGGTTTGTCGTAGGCCTGAAACACGCTGAAAACTCCTTTTTTCGCAGCGTGCCCAAGACTAGCCTGCGGCGTGTTCCGTTGCGCTCTCGGTTTCTACGTCCAACCACCATGCATGCCCACGTTCAGGCAGGCTCAAACTGAACGCCTGCCCCATCGCGGGCGTGGTGATCGACACGTTACGCTCCCACGCCAGGGCCATGATGCGGTCGAACGGCTCGTGCCACGCGTGGAACGCCAGGTCGAAAGTGCCGTTGTGAATCGGCAGCAGCCAGCGGCCTTTGAGGTCGATATGCGCTTGCAGGGTTTGCTCCGGCTGCATGTGTACATGCGGCCAGTCGACGTTGTAAGCACCTGTTTCCATCAGCGTCAGGTCAAACGGCCCGTACTGTTCGCCGATACGTTTGAAGCCATCGAAATAACCCGTGTCACCGCTGAAAAAAATCCGCCGCGCGCCGTCGATCATCACCCACGAACACCATAGGCTCTGGTTGCCGTCAAACAAGCCACGCCCGGAAAAATGCTGGGCCGGTGTGGCGGTAAAACGAATGCCATCGACCTCAGTGCCTTCCCACCAATCCAATTGGCGTACTTTGCTGGCGTCCACGCCCCATTTGACCAAGGTGTCGCCTACGCCCAGCGGGGCCAGAAAGTAACGGGTTTTATCGGCCAGTTGGACCACGGCCTTGCGGTCAAGATGGTCATAGTGATTGTGCGAAAGAATCACGGCTTCCAATGGCGGCAGGTCTTCGAGGCTGATGGGCGGCGCGTGGAAACGCTTGGGCCCGGCCCAACTGAACGGTGAAGCGCGCTCGGCAAACACCGGGTCGGTCACCCAGAATTTACCGCGCATTTTCAGCAGTACGGTCGAATGCCCCAGGCGGAATACGCTGTGATCGGGCGCGGCCAACAGTTGCTCGCGCGTCAGCGGTTGCACCGGGATTTTGCCCACCGGCCGCGTACTGCGCGGTTTGTTGAAAAGCATGTTCCAGAAAATACGCAACGTCTTGCCAACACCACCGTGCTGCACCGGGGCATCGTTGGTGAAGTGCCCTTGCTCGCGCTCAGCGGGTTTGCGCAAGGTGGGCTTGCGGGCGAGACGGTTTGAAATCGTGGCCATTACCGGGTGACTCCTACGGTCCGCTCATAAATTACACTGCGCGTATAAATTACACTGCACAGTGTAGTTTCTAGATTGCAACAAAACCCGGAGCAAGTAAACTACCGAGTGTAATTTGCCTTTAGAGCCGAATGTTATCCATGACTGCCCCACTACGCCTCACCGACCGCAAACGCGAAGCCATCGTGGCAGCGGCTATCGCCGAGTTTCGGGTTAACGGGTTCGAGGTCACCAGCATGGACAAAATCGCCTCCACCGCCGGCGTTTCCAAACGTACGGTGTACAACCACTTCCCGAGCAAGGAAGAGTTGTTTGCCGAAATCCTCCACCAGTTGTGGGCCAGCAGCGTTGCGCAACTGGACGTGAGCTACGCCAGCGACCGCCCGCTGCGCGACCAATTGCGCGGCTTGCTGCAGGCGAAGATGCAAATGATGTCGGACGCCAATTTCCTCGACCTGGCCCGTGTCGCGATTGCCGCCACCATCCATTCACCGGAACGCGCGCAGAACATGGTCAACCGACTGAGTAAACGCGAAGAGGGTTTCACCCAGTGGGTACGCGCCGCCCACGAGGATGGCCGCCTGTGCTGCACCGATCCGGCTTTCGCGGCGCACCAGATACAAAGCCTGCTCAAAGCGTTCGCCTTCTGGCCCCAGATCACCTTGGGCCAACCTGTGCTCGACGCCGCCAGCCAGGCCAACGTTATTGAGTCGGCCATCGACCTGTTCCTGGCCGGCTACGAAGTCAGCACTCCCCGCCCGCACTGACGCGCTGTTGTATCCACGACATTCCCGGTCGTTTTTGGCGTATTCGCAGGTTGTACTGTGTAAATGGCCCGGAAGGACACTGATTATTCCTGCGCGAATAACTGACAATATTGACCATTAAAGGCCGATCCGCGGTTTTAACCGCTGATGAACGCTGTTGTATCTGCGAAAAAGAGCTGACCCAGAACACTATGGAAAACAAACTAGGCAAAGGGCTTTCATTTGCCAGGCGCATCTACACGCCAAGGATCATCGGCCTGGGTATCGGCTGTATCAGTGTCATGGGCGCCCTTTACCCATTGGCGATGCCCGGCTGGGTCTGGGCGTTGCTGATATTCAATGGCTATGCGTGGGCTCATGTGGCCTTCCAGCTGTCCATGCGCTCACCATTTCCCTACCAGGCCGAACAGCGCAACCTGCTCTACGATTCATTATTTTGCGGCTTTTGGGCGGCGGCCGCGCAGTTCGCGCCACTGACGGCGGTAACCCTGCTGTCGATGACGGCCATGAACAACGTCGCGGCCGGCGGCAAACGCTTGTTCCTGCGCGGGCTGCTGGCGCAGGCCGCCGGTATCGGCATGGCGTGGGCGCTGTTCGGGGTCACCTTCAACCCCAACGTCAGCCTTGCTCAGGTCTACACGTGCCTGCCGATACTGACGCTTTATCCGATGGCCATCGGTATGGTCTGTTATCAGTTGGCGATCAAACTGTCGGAACATAAACGCGCGCTCAGCGCCCTGAGCCGCGTCGACAGCCTGACCGGCCTGCTCAACAATGGCTCGTGGAAAGACCTGCTGAGCCTCAAGTTTCACAAGTGCCGGCAGCAACACAGCCACGCCACGATCGCCCTGATCGATATTGATCACTTCAAGCAGATCAACGACACCTATGGCCATATCGTCGGTGACGCGGTACTGCGCCAATTGAGCCTGGAACTGCGTCAACACCTGCGCGAAAACGACTTGGCAGGGCGCTACGGGGGCGACGAGTTCTGTGTGATTCTTCCGCAAATGCGCCTGCCTGCCGCCGCGCAAGTGATGGAGCGCCTGCGCGAAAACTTCAGTAACTATCGCGACCCGCAGGTTCCGGAATTGCGCGTCAGCTTGAGCATTGGCCTGGCGGACTTTCAACCCGTCTTCAACAATGCCGCCATGTGGCTGAACGCTGCGGATCGCGCGCTGTACGTGGCCAAGGACACTGGCCGCAACCGGGTGAATGTCAGCGATAACCTGGTCGCGCATTCCGCGTGAGCGCGGCAGCCGCTGACCCGATCTTCATGTGCTTGGCCGGAGGGCTCGGTCTATAGTGCTGGTTGTCTTTATGCCCCGCATTCGAGCCCGCCATGACCCCAGACAAACCAGAAGCCGCACCCGTCGACCCCCTGCGTTTTCATCGACGCCATGCCCACCTGGCGCCGACCTTCGGCAGCGACACCTTTGCGCTCAAAGCCGAAGCTTTCGCCCGGTTCTTTGGTACGCCAACCTTCCTCGGTGCGCAAACCGCCATCGTGGTGCTGTGGGTGGTGTTGAACGTTACGGGTGTTACTCACTTTGACGTGTACCCGTTCATCCTGCTCAACTTGGCCTTCAGCCTGCAATCGGCGTACGCCGCGCCGCTGATCCTGCTGGCCCAGACGCGTCAGGCCGCGCGCGACAAGGCGCAGTCCGACGCCGATGCGCAACACCGCGAGGCGCTGGCCGTCGCCAACACCGAACGCCAGGCCCAAGCCGAACAGACCACCCAACAACTGTTGGAATTACTCGAGCAAAACACCCGCCTGACGGAAATGACCAAGCAGCTTACCGAGCGTATCGAGAGGCTGACCGGCGAAATGCACGAGCAATTCATGCGCAAACCTTGAGTGACCGCGCCAGCCGCAAAAAAGCGGCTGGCGGGTGAAAGGGTTTGTCAGGGTAATCGCAGGTGCCGGCCCAGCTCGTCAAACAGTGTCACCACCGACCGCAGCGCACGGCAATCCGGGCGCGTCAGCAACCACAGCGCCGTGTCGTGCCCGCGCAGTGCGGGGCTCAGCGGCTGCAAGCCGTCCGCCAATAGAAAATCCGGCAGCGCCGCAACGCCCAGCCCTGCCCGCACCAATTCGGCGACCGACAACATGCTGTTGCAGCGATAACTGGGGCGCACACCCGGCAGGTGCTCGCGGCGCCAGGCCACGCTGGGGTGATCGGGCAGGAAGTCATCCGGCGCGATCCAGGCCAGCTCGGCCAACTCGCGGCCTGCGTTGCGCCGCGCAAAATCTGCACTGGCAAACACCTGATACGCCACTGTGCCCAGGCAACGACCTACAAGATGCTCCGGCGGTGTTTTGGTCAGGCGCAGGGCGATGTCCGCATCACGACGGCTGAGGTTGGCGAAATCATTCGAGGTGCTCAGTTCCAGGGACAGCGCCGGGTACTCGGGCATGAACTGCGTCAGGGCCGGCAGCAACAGGCCTTGCAACACCGAGTCGGTGCAGGTCAGGCGCACGGTGCCGCTGATCACTTCACCGCCCTGCTCCACACCGATGCGCGCGGCCTCCAAGGCTTGTTCCGCGTGTTCGGCCTGCTGCGCCAAGTTGCTCGCCAAGCTGGTGGGCAGGTAGCCGGCACGGCTTTTTTCAAAGAGTGTCTGGCCAAGCGCCGCCTCCAGGCGCCGCACCGCACGAAACACCGTCGACACATCCACCCGCAACAGCGCCGCCGCGCGCGCTAGGCTGCCGCCGCGCACCAGCGCGAGAATCAGCGAGAGGTCTGCGTAGTCGATTTGATAGTGCGTTGCTGCATTGAGCATGTGGGCAAACGCCAATATTGATTGCGTGAACGCCAATTTATAGTGCGCACCAGCACACCACAAGCCATGGGACGTACTCGATGAAAGCCCCCGCTCTACAGCTCGCCCTGATCGGCGATTACAACCCCGATGTGATCGCGCACCAGGCCATTCCGGTGGCGTTGCAGCAGGCGGCCGAAGCGCTGGGCCTGAGCGTTCAGGTGCAATGGTTGGACACCGATTCGCTCACCCCCACCACCCAACTGCAGGCGTTCGATGGCTTCTGGTGCGTGCCCGCCAGCCCGTACCGCGACACCGATGGCGCACTGCGGGCGATCCGTTTTGCCCGCGAGCAACGACGCCCGTTCCTCGGTACATGCGGCGGTTTTCAACACGCGGTACTGGAATATGCCCGCAACGTGCTGGGCTGGGCGGATGCCGAACACGGCGAACTGGCCCCCGAGGCTAAACGCGCGGTGATCGCGCCGCTCAGTTGCGCCTTGGTAGAGGCGACCGACACCGTGCGTTTGGCGCCGTACACACGCATCGCCGACGCTTACGGCAGCCTGGATGTTCAGGAAGGCTATCGCTGCCGTTACGGCATAAACCGTGAGTTTGCAGGCATGTTGCTCGAAGGCGAGCTGATTGCCTGCGGCCATGACTCGGCCGGCGATCTGCGTGCAGTCGAACTGCTCGACCACCCGTTTTTCGTCGCCACGCTGTTCCAACCCGAACGCGCTGCGCTCAACGGTATAACGCCGCCGTTGGCCATTGCACTGTTAAACGCCTGCCAGGAAGTGTCTCGATGATCGCCAACACACCCGCCCCACCTTACTACGCGGTGATTTTCAGCTCAGTGCGCACTGAAGGCGATCAAGGCTACGCTGAGGCGGCCGCGCGCATGCTGGAACTTGCGCGCGAACAACCGGGGTTTCTCGGGGTGGAGTCGGCACGCGAAGACGGCCTGGGGATTACCGTGTCGTACTGGAGCAGCGAGGCGGCGATCCTCGCATGGAGGCAGGACGCCGAGCATCAAGCGGTGCGCGAGCAAGGGCGTGCGCTGTGGTATTCAGCGTTTCAAACGCGGGTGTGCAAGGTGGAACGGGCCTACGCCTTCGCCAGCCAGTGATCACCCTGGCGGGCAGCAGTCTTGTTGTGGGAAACGGGCTTGCTGTGGCGAGCGGGCTCTGCACAACACGCCCGCCTCAACACACCAGCTCGCGGCAAAATTAGCTGACCAAACTACGCACCGCACTGATCTGCGCAATCTCCACCCGGCGCATGTACACCCGTAACGGCTCGGTGATGTTGATGCGATCGTCGATATTTTGGTCCAGCAGCAACTGCAGGCGCTCGCGCGAAAGAATCATGGTATTGCCGGTGGCAGGTAGCCAGACAAATTCAGCCGTGGGGATGATGCCGTCATCGGCGACGTCCATGCCGAAGGCGTCTTCGCTGAAACGCACGATGTAGTGACCGCTCTTGCGGTTCAGGCCGACAAAACCGTGGAGTTGGTCGGCGGCCTGGCAGATAAGTTCGGACGTGATACGCATGGTCAACCTCACTGAAAAGTCCCACAGGGACTGGAAAGATGGTTTACACGCGTGGCACAGATGACTGCCCTCTGACGGGGCTGATTCGGCCGAGAATACGGCAATGCAGCACAAAAGAGCCACAAAAATGCCCCGTGCGCACGTTAATGTCGGTTTGGTGATAGCGCCTTTCGCAATCAATTGTTAAAAAGGATGCCTTCTCAAAGTCACCTCCACGAAAGGACTTCGCATATGCCTGCCACGTTTACCAAGAGCGCCTTGCTGCTCGCCCTGATGCTCGGCTTCGGCCAGGCCCAGGCTGAAGGCCCGATCAGCCCGGCTGAATTGGCGACAAACGAAGGCATTCCGTACCCTGCCGTCATCGCTCACCGTGGCGCTTCTTTTGATGCCCCCGAATCCACCGCCGCGTCCTACAAGCTCGCACGCGACTTGGGTGCCGACTACCTGGAAATGGACTTGCAGCGCAGCAAGGACGGCGTGCTGTTCGCCCTCCATGACAACAACCTGCAACGCACCACCGACGTCGCCACCAAGTTCCCCGAGCGCAAAGACGCTCCGGCCACCGAGTTTACTTGGGCCGAATTGCGCACCCTGGACGCCGGCAGTTGGTTCAACGCCGCCTACCCGGATCGCGCCCGCCCTGGGTTTGTGGGCCTGAAAATTCAGAGCCTGGATGAAATCATCAAGATCGCCGAGGGCAACCCGCAGCACAAACCCGGCCTGTACATCGAGACCAAGGAGCCCAAGCAATTCCCGGGCATCGAAGCCGACCTGAAAAACAAGCTGCTGGATAAAGGCTGGTTGAGCTCCGCCGGCTCCAAGCTGGGCAAGAGCAACACCGGCGTGGGCCAAGGCAGGGGCCGCGTGGTACTGCAGACGTTTGAAAAAGACAGCTTGAAAGAACTGCAGAAAGAAATGCCCAACACCCCGAAAATCCTGCTGCTGTGGGTCGGGCCGGGCGGTATCGAGCCGAAGTCTGCGCAAACCTTCGCTGAATCCGGCGAAACCAGCAAAGCCGCTTACTACGCCAAGCAAGAGCCGAAAGATGCCGCCGAATTCGAAAAATGGGTCGATGAAGCCAAGAGCCTCGGCGCCATCGGCACTGGCCCATCGGCCGAGCTGACTAACCATGGCGACCAGAGCTATACCGACCTGGTCAAGCCTGAGATGAACAAGCTGACCCACGACAAAGGCCTGCTGGTGCACGTGTATACCGTGGATGAACCGGTGGACTTCGAAAAAGTGATGAAGGCCGGCGTCGATGGCATCTTCACCAACCGCGCCGCCGAGCTGCTGAAGTTCTACAAGCGCTGGCCGTCGTCGAGTGTGCAAGACCTGCTGAAAGACAATGGTTACTGAGTGAGTTGGCCATTGGTGTCAGTGAGCCATTAAGGATGAGTTAAGTTGCGCCGGTTAATCTGGCGCCACTTAAACAGCTAACCCAGAAGGACACACACCATGAAAACCCTGACCGCACTGTTCGCCGCTACCGCTCTGACCCTGACCGCCGGCCTTGCCCAGGCTGATGTTCGTCCGGACCAGATCGAGGGCCTGCTCAAATCCGGCGCCGTAAAGCCATTCGAACAGCTCAACGCCGCTGCCTTGGCCAAACACGCCGGCGCCACCATTAACGATACCGAGCTGGACCACAAAAACGGCGTACTGGTTTACGAAGTCGACCTCACCGACACCACTGGTAAAAGGTTTGAAGTGAAGCTCGACGCCAAAACGGGCGCAGTGCTGGAAGACAAACTGGACACCTGAGTCGATTTAACAAAAAACCGCGCCCTCTATTAGAGTGGCGCGGTTTTTTTATGGGCGCTCGTCGGCTATCCGCAGGAAATGCCTGCATACACAGAATGAAATTACACGCGGTGCGCGCAAGATCGTTAAAATCCCCCGCATTGGCCTGGGCACAACGCTCACCCCCTTGCGTACCGAGATTGACTGCATGGAGCAAAAAGCCGCCGACATCGCCACCATTGGCCGCATCAGTGCCGTACCCGCGATGCTCAAGGTGATCAGTGACATGACCGGCCTGCGCTTTGCCGCTGTGGCGCGGGTGACGGACAAACACTGGACGGCGTGCGCAGTGCTCGACAACCTGGACTTCGGCTTGGGCATTGGCGGTGAGCTGGACCTGACCACCACTATTTGCCACGAAATTCGCAGCTCGCACGTGGCCGTGGTGATCGACAAGGCCAGTGAAGACCCGATTTACCGCGACCACCACACCCCACGGTTGTACAAGTTCGAAAGCTATATTTCGGTGCCGGTGTTCCGCACCGACGGGCGTTTTTTCGGCACCATTTGTGCGCTCGACCCTAACCCGGCGCAACTGCGCAACAGCACGATCCTGTCGACCATGGAGTCGTTTGCGCGAATGCTCTCGCTGCAGATTGAAGCCGAAGAAGCCTCGCAGCACACCGAAGCGCAATTGCACGAAGAACGCGGCACCGCCGAGCTGCGTGAGCAATTTATTGCCGTGCTTGGGCATGACTTGCGCAACCCGCTGTTTGCCATCAACTTCGGCGCCGAGCGCTTATTGCGCAAACACCCAACCCCGGAAACGGAAGTGCTGGTGCGCCATATCCTCGCCAGTAGCCGGCGCGCCTCGCAATTGGTCGAAGACGTGCTGGACTTCGCCCGCGGGCGCATGGGCAACGGTATCCCGCTGAACATGGGCGATTGCCAAGGCCTGCAAGATGCGTTGCTGCACGTGGTATCCGAGGTGCAAAGCGTGCACCCGCAGCGCGTGATTCGTGCGCAAATCGGCAATCTTCAAGGGGTAAAAGGTGACCGCGAACGGCTTGCGCAGTTGCTTTCCAACCTGGTGGCCAACGCCATCCACCACGGCAGCCAGGACGGCCCCGTCGAGGTCACGGCGCTGGTCGAGCACGACCACTTCACACTGACGGTAAAAAACGCCGGGCAGATCAGCCAACAAGCCTTGCCGCGGTTATTCGAGCCCTACGCGCGCACCGTCTCGGGTATCCCCCAAGCCGGTTTGGGCTTGGGGTTATACATCGTCAAGCAGATCGCCAACGCCCACGGCGGTGAATTGAATGTGTCCACCCACGAGCAGCACGGCACGGTATTCAGCTTCACCCTGGCAACGGCCTGATCAGGCGCCCAAACGCGCCATCACCTCGCTCAACTCACCCGACAACCCGCGCAGGTTGACGCTGGCTGCTTCCGTGCGTTGCGCCAGGCTGCGCACCTCATCGGCCACCACGGCGAACCCTCGGCCTGCTTCGCCTGCCCGAGCCGCTTCAATGGCGGCGTTAAGCGCGAGCAGGTTAGTCTGTTCGGCAATCGCGCGAATGACTTCAAGCACCTTGCCGATGCGCACGCTGTCGGTTTCGAGGCGGCGAATGATTGGTCGGTGCGGTTGAATTGCTCCTGGGTGCCGCTCGCCATCTGCCCGGCAATCGAACTCAACTCAGCGCTGGCGCTGACCAAGTCGGTAGTGCTGCGCTGCAAGCGGCTGAAGGTCTCGCTGAGGAAGTCACGCAGGGCGGTTCTTAATGCCTTGAATCGACCGCGCCAGAGGCTTCTTGACCGCCCGGTGACGAACGGTCAATAAATTGTCACCAAACAGAAATAAATTGAAAACTGTCATAAAATTGTCAAATTACCTTGCAATCATGCGCAGACGCGAACCTGTGAAACGTCCTACAGGCGCTTTCTCTGCGAGCCTCCATGAACCACAGCATCGACCTCGGCCATCAGGATTCCGATCTGTTTGGCCTGCTTTACGGTTTTCGTTTTCGGCCCGGTGAAAAAGCTGAGCAGATTGACTCGGCCACTGCGTTGGCGGCCTTGCAGGGGCCGCAAGACCCGGAAGAATTCCTGTGGCTGCACCTGAACCTCGCCCACGCTGCCTGCGAGCGCTGGATGAAAGCCAACCTGTCATTGCCCGAAGAGTTCTTCGAAGCCTTGCACGAGGGCTCGCGCTCCACGCGTATTGAACACGTCGACTCTGCCTTGCTGGCGGTGGTCAACGACGTGGTGTTCAACTTCAGCAGCATGGTCTCGTCGGATATTTCCACGCTGTGGGTGTGCGCCCGCAGCCGCTTGCTGGTGAGTGCGCGCCTGCAACCGTTGCACTCGGTGGATAAGTTGCGCTCGTCGGTGAAAGCCGGTGAACGCTTTCGCTCGCCGCTGGAATTGCTCGTGCATTTGTTGCGTGATCAGGGCGAAGTGCTGACGCAGATCGTGCGCAAGACCAGCATCAGCGTCGACCAAATCGAAGACCAGTTGCTGTCCTCGCGCCTGTCCACCAACCGCGCCGAACTCGGTGCCGCGCGCCGGGTGCTGGTGCGCCTGCAACGCCTGCTGGCGCTGGAGCCGGGCTCGTTGCTGCGCTTGCTTAACCGCCCACCGCAGTGGCTGCAAAAGGAAGACGTGAAGGAGTTGCGCAAATCCACCGAGGAGTTTGCGCTGATCATCAACGACCTGACGGCCCTGGGTGAGCGGATAAAACTGTTGCAGGAAGAGATCGCCGCCAACCTCAACGAGCAAAGCAACCGCACGCTGTTTACGCTTACGGTAGTGACGGTGCTGGCGTTGCCGATCAATATCATCGCCGGTTTTTTCGGCATGAACGTCGGCGGCGTACCGCTCTCGCAAGACCCGGAAGGCTTTTGGATTCTGGTGGCCCTGGTCGCGACGTTTACCGTGATTGCCGGGCGCTGGGCCTTCCGTAAACGCAAAGACTATTGACCCTGTGCGGGCTTGCTCGCGATAGCATCAACTCGGTCTGCCTGATGCACCGAGGTGCCTGCATCGCGAGCAAGCCCGGCTCCCACAAAGGCTGGCTTGCCAGCAGCCACTTTGATTGCATTCCGAGGCTAGCCCTGATGGGCTTTTATGCACCAACGGCGCACTCAATCGACCAAACCCTGATCTGCCGCAGCATCTCTGTAACATTTTGCAATGATCATCAATAGCGTCCTCACCACATTGGATGCTCCAGCATGGCCACCCCTTCCCTGACTGCCGCCAACACCGCGTCACAGACTGACCCCAAACCGCGACTGGACAAAAAACCCAGCCTGGTGACGGTGATCGTTTTCTTCGCCGTGCTTGCCATGGGCCTGTTGTTTACCGCCTACAGCCTGATGCACGACGTGCACGAAATGGGCGCTCAGGTCACCACGTGGACGCCGTTTCTGTTGCTCGGTGTGGCGCTGTTGATTGCGTTGGGCTTTGAGTTCGTCAACGGTTTCCACGACACCGCCAACGCGGTCGCGACGGTGATTTACACCAACTCGCTGCCGCCGCATTTTGCGGTGGTATGGTCGGGCTTTTTCAACTTCCTCGGGGTGCTGCTGTCCAGCGGCGCCGTGGCGTTCGGCATCATCGCCCTGCTGCCGGTCGAGCTGATTTTGCAGGTGGGTTCATCGGCCGGGTTCGCGATGATCTTCGCCCTGCTGATCGCCGCAATCCTGTGGAACCTCGGCACGTGGTGGCTGGGGTTACCGGCGTCGTCGTCGCACACGTTGATCGGCTCGATCATCGGCGTCGGCGTGGCCAATGCCTTGATGCACGGGCGTGATGGCACCAGCGGTGTGGACTGGGGCCAGGCGACCAAGATTGGTTACGCACTGCTGTTGTCGCCGCTGATCGGTTTCGTGTTTGCCGGCTTGCTGTTGCTGGCGCTGCGCGCGTTTGTAAAAAACCGCTCGCTGTACAAGGCGCCAAAGGGCGATACCCCGCCGCCTTGGTGGATTCGCGGCATGCTGATTGCCACCTGCACCGGCGTGTCGTTTGCGCACGGCTCCAACGATGGCCAGAAAGGCATGGGCCTGATCATGTTGATTCTGGTCGGCACCCTGCCGATGGCGTATGCGCTGAACCGCACCATGCCTGCCGAGCAATCATTGCAGTTTGCGGCGGTGGCCGAAGTGACTCAGGTGGCGCTGGTGAAAAGCGCGCCAAGCGTACTGCAGGGCGACCCGCGACCAATTCTTTCGACCTACGTGCGCACCAAGCTCCCCACCCCGGAACTGGTGCCGGCCCTCGCCGCCCTCGCCGGCAAAATCGGTGACGAGGTAAAAGGCTACGGCTCCCTGGCGAAAGTGCCTGCCGAGGCGGTAGGCAACGTGCGTAACGACATGTACCTGACCAGCGAAACGATCCGCCTGATGGACAAGGACAAGGTCGGCAACTTCGACGCCGACACGCAAGGCAAGCTGCAACTGTTCAAGCAGCAGATCGACAATGCCACGCGCTTCATTCCGCTGTGGGTGAAGATCGCCGTGGCCATCGCTTTGGGGCTGGGCACCATGGTCGGCTGGAAGCGCATCGTGGTGACGGTGGGCGAGAAGATCGGCAAAACCCACCTGACGTACGCCCAAGGCGCCTCGGCCGAGATGGTAGCGATGCTGACCATCGGCGCGGCGGATATGTATGGGTTGCCGGTGTCGACCACCCATGTGCTGTCGTCGGGTGTGGCCGGCACCATGGTCGCGAATGGCGCGGGGTTGCAGATGAAGACCATCCGCAACCTGCTGATGGCCTGGGTACTGACGTTGCCTGCGGCGATTGTGTTGTCGGGCAGCCTGTACTGGCTGTTCACAAAACTGTTCTGATTATGGGGCTTGGATTATCGGTGGCGGGTGCACCGCCATCGGGAGCAAGCCCCCATCCCACAGTTTGATGGGTTGTGTGTCAGTGACTGAACAGCCCAGCCATGGCTGTGCACCCTTCTAACTTCGGGCCAACTTTACCAACTGCTCAGCACATTGCTCAAAAATGTGGGAGGGGGCTTGCTCCCGATGGCGGTGTTTCAGTCAGCTTATTTGTGGCAGGTGCACCACTATCGGGAGCAAGCCCCCTCCCACAGTTTGATGGGTTGTGTGTCAGTGACTGAACAGCCCGGCCATGGCTGTGCACCCTCACAACTTCAAGCAAGCTTTACCGGCTGCTCAACACACTGTTCAAAAATATGGGAGGGGGCTTGTGGCAGGTGCACCACTATCGGGAGCAAGCCCCCTCCCACAGTTTGGTCGGTTGTGTGTCAGTGACTGAACAGCCCGGCCATGGCTGTGCACCCTCACAACTTCAAGCAAGCTTTACCGGCTGCTCAACACATTGCTCAAAAATGTGGGAGGGGGCTTGCTCCCGATGGCGGTGTTTCAGTCAGCTTATTTGTGGCAGGTGCACCACTATCGGGAGCAAGCCCCCTCCCACAGTTTGATGGGTTGTGTGTCAGTGACTGAACAGCCCGGCCATGGCTGTGCACCCTCACAACCTCAAGCAAGCTTTACCGGCTGCTCAGCACACTGCTCAAAAATGTGGGAGGGGGCTTGCTCCCGATTGCGGTGTTTCAGTCAGCTTATTTGTGGCAGGTGCACCATTATCGGGAGCAAGCCCCCTCCCACAGTTTGGTCGGTTGTGTGTCAGTGACTGAACCGCCCGGCCATAGCTGTGCACCCTCACAACTTCAAGCAAGCTTTACAGGCTGCTCAACACATTGCTCAAAAATGTGGGAGGGGGGGGGGGGGCCCCGGGGGGGGGGGGGGGGGGGGTTTTTTTTGGGGGGGGGGCGCGGGGGGGGGGGGGCCCCCCCCCCCCCCTTCACTGAACAGTTCAGGAGATTGGTATGTCCAGCAACAACCCGCAAACCCGTGAATGGCAAGCCTTGAGCAATGATCACCACTTGGCGCCGTTCAGCGATTTCAAGCAATTGAAAGAGAAGGGCCCACGGATTATCACCAAAGCCCGCGGTGTTTACCTGTGGGACAGCGAAGGCAACAAGATCCTCGATGGCATGGCTGGCCTGTGGTGCGTGGCGATCGGTTACGGTCGCGATGAACTGGCGGATGCCGCCGCCAAACAGATGAAAGAACTGCCGTATTACAACTTGTTCTTCCAGACCGCTCACCCGCCTGTGCTGGAATTGGCCAAGGTCATTTCCGAGATCGCACCGGCCGGCATGAACCACGTGTTCTTCACTGGTTCCGGCTCCGAAGGCAACGACACCATGTTGCGCATGGTCCGCCACTACTGGGCGATCAAAGGCCAACCGAACAAAAAAACCATCATCAGTCGCAAGAATGGCTACCACGGCTCCACCGTGGCCGGCGCCAGCCTGGGCGGCATGACCTATATGCACGAACAGGGTGACTTGCCGATCCCGGGCATCGTGCATATCGCGCAGCCGTACTGGTTCGGCGAAGGCGGCGACATGAGCGCCGAGGAATTCGGGGTGTGGGCGGCCAACCAGCTTGAAGAAAAGATTCTGCAGCTCGGCGTAGATAACGTTGCTGCGTTTATCGCCGAGCCAATCCAGGGCGCGGGTGGCGTGATTGTGCCGCCCGACAGCTACTGGCCGCGCATCCAGGAGATCCTCGCCAAGTACGACATCCTGTTTGTCGCCGACGAAGTCATTTGCGGTTTCGGCCGCACCGGCGAGTGGTTTGGCAGCGACTTCTATGACCTTGCGCCGCACATGATGACCATCGCCAAGGGCCTGACCTCGGGTTACATCCCGATGGGCGGCCTGATCGTGCACGACGATGTGGTTGCGGTGCTCAACGAAGGCGGTGATTTCAACCACGGCTTCACCTACTCCGGTCACCCGGTGGCGGCGGCGGTAGCGCTGGAAAACATCCGCATTATCCGCGATGAACACATCGTTAAGCGGGTTCACGACGAAACGGCACCTTATTTGCAGAAACGTCTGAGGGAGCTGGCTGATCACCCGTTGGTGGGTGAAGTACGCGGTGTGGGCATGCTCGGTGCGATTGAGCTGGTGCAGGACAAAGCCACGCGCAAGCGTTACGAAGGCCGTGGCGCAGGCATGATTTGCCGAACCTTCTGCTTCGAGAATGGCCTGATCATGCGCGCCGTGGGCGACACCATGATCATTTCGCCGCCGCTGGTGATCAGCAAGGCTGAAATTGACGAGTTGGTGAGCAAGGCTCGCCAGTGCCTGGACCTGACTTTGGCGGCATTGCAGGGCTAGGTGCTAGGCTCAGTGCGCAGCGGCTGAACCGCTTGAAAGCCAGCCCCTGAACTTGCCAGACTGTCGCCCGGTTGTATCGCCGTTGCGCGCGACGAAACCCAACAAAGCTTGTGGCCCAAAAAAGAAAAATCGGAGCATCACCAAATGAAGGCATTAGGTTTGAAGAACGCCGGCAAGACCCTCCTCGCCTTGTCCCTGATGGGCGCAATGGCGGGCGCGGCCCAGGCAGACGATAAAGTGCTGCACGTCTACAACTGGTCCGACTACATCGCACCGGACACCATCGCCAACTTTGAAAAAGAGTCAGGCATTAAAGTGGTGTATGACGTGTTCGACAGCAACGAAACCCTGGAAGCCAAGTTGCTGGCAGGCAAGTCCGGTTACGACATCGTCGTGCCGTCGAACAACTTCCTCGCCAAGCAGATCAAGGCCGGTGTTTACCAGGAGCTGGACACGTCCAAGCTGACCAACTACGACAACCTGAACAAAGCCCTGCTTAAAGCCGTGTCGGTCAGCGACCCGGACAACAAGCACGCCTTCCCGTACATGTGGGGCTCAATCGGCATCGGCTACAACCCGGAGAAGGTCAAGGCCGCGCTGGGCGTCGACAAGATCGACTCCTGGGGCGTGCTGTTCAAGCCGGAAAACATCGCCAAGCTGAAAAGCTGCGGCGTGAGCTTCCTCGATTCGCCAACCGAAATGTTGCCGATCGCGCTGCACTACCTGGGCCTGCCAACCGACAGCCAGAAGAAAGACGACCTCAAGCAAGCCGAAGCGCTGTTCCTGAAAATCCGCCCTTCGATCGGCTACTTCCACTCGTCCAAGTACATCTCGGACCTGGCCAACGGCAACATCTGCGTGGCCGTGGGCTACTCGGGTGACATCCAGCAGGCCAAATCCCGCGCGGCTGAAGCCGGTGGCAAGGTCAAGGTTGCCTACGACATTCCGAAAGAAGGCGCAGGCAGCTTCTACGACATGGTCGCCATCCCTAAAGATGCCGAAAACCTCGACGCCGCCTACAAGTTCATGAACTACCTGCTCGAGCCTAAAGTCATGGCTGCGATCACCAACAGCGTGCGCTTCCCGAACGGTAACGAGAAAGCCACCGCCTTGGTCGACAAAGACATCACCAGCGACCCGGGCATCTACCCGCCAGCCGATGTACAAGCCAAGCTCTACGCGATTGCTGACTTGCCGGCTGCGACCCAGCGTGAAATGACACGCAGCTGGACCAAAATCAAATCGGGCAAATAAGCCTTTGTACCTGTGGGAGCGTCTAACCGGCGCTCCCACACATTAAATGACATAACGCTTTGCCGGATCGGTTTATCGAGGGTAAGTTGCGCGCCGGTTTTGTTGCCGGGCAACAACTTCAGGCCCAACTATTTAAGAGGACCTCCACGTGCCAATTTCTTTATTTCGCAACGCCGTGCTGGTGGCTGCAGGTATCACGCTGGCTGCCAGCGTGCAGGCTGCACCGACCGTGCATATTTATAACTGGTCGGACTACATCGGCCCCGACACCCTGGCCAACTTCGAAAAGGCCAGCGGCATCAAGCCGGTGTATGACGTGTTTGATTCCAACGAAACCCTGGAAGGCAAGTTGCTCGCCGGTCGCACCGGTTACGACGTGGTGGTGCCGTCCAATCACTTCCTCGGCAAACAGATCAAGGCCGGGGCATTCCAGAAGCTCGACAAGTCACTGCTGACGCACTACGCCAACCTCGACCCGGCGCTGCTCAAACGTCTGGAAAACAACGACCCGGGTAACCAGTACGCCGTGCCTTACCTGTGGGGCACCAATGGCATTGGTTACAACGTCGATAAGGTGAAGGAAGTGCTCGGCGTCGACCACATTGATTCCTGGGCGATCCTGTTTGAGCCGGAAAACATGAAGAAGCTGGCGACCTGCGGCGTCTCGTTCATGGACTCGGCGGATGAAATGCTGCCGGCGGTGCTCAACTACATGGGCCTTGATCCCAACAGCACCAACCCGGCCGATTACAAAAAGGCCGAAGAAAAACTGCTGAAAGTACGGCCCTACGTGACCTACTTCCATTCGTCCAAATACATCTCGGACCTGGCCAACGGCAACATTTGCGTGGCAGCCGGGTTCTCCGGCGATGTGTTCCAGGCCAAGGCGCGTGCCGACGAGGCAGGTAAGGGCGTAAATATCGCCTACGCAATTCCGAAAGAAGGCGGCAACCTGTGGTTTGACGTTCTGGCGATTCCCAAGGACGCGACCAATGTCAAAGAGGCCCACGCCTTTATCAACTATCTGCTGCAACCTGAGGTGATCGCCCAGGTCAGTGACTACGTCGGTTACGCCAACCCTAACCCCGGCGCAGACAAGCTGATGAAGCAATCGATACGCACCGACGCAGCGGTTTACCCACCGCAGGCGGTTCTCGATCGCACGTTCGTCAACGTCGAGCTGCCGCCCAAAGTGCAGCGCTTAATGACCCGTAGCTGGACCAAAGTAAAAACGGGCAAGTAAGGCTCACATTATCCAGGGTTCGCCCGCCTCGGGCGAACCGCACTCTTTTTTGTTGGGAGTTTCGTAAATGGCAGTTGCCTCCGGCGCCTATAAGAAAGCCCTCGAGGGCGACCAGACACCGAAAAAGGTGCTGGTCAAAATCGACCGGGTCACGAAGAAGTTCGACGAGACGATTGCCGTGGACGATGTGTCCCTGGAAATCAAAAAAGGCGAAATTTTCGCCTTGCTCGGCGGCTCTGGTTCGGGCAAATCCACTTTGCTGCGCATGCTTGCAGGCTTCGAGCGCCCAACCGAAGGTCGCATCTACCTCGACGGTGTGGACATCACCGACATGCCGCCCTACGAGCGGCCGATCAACATGATGTTCCAGTCCTACGCCTTGTTCCCGCACATGACCGTGGCGCAGAACATCGCGTTTGGCCTGCAACAGGACAAGATCCCCAAGGCCGAGGTCGAGGCGCGTGTGGCCGAGATGCTCAAGCTGGTGCAGATGAGCCAGTACGCCAAGCGCAAGCCGCACCAGTTGTCCGGTGGCCAGCGCCAGCGTGTGGCGCTGGCGCGTTCGTTGGCCAAACGCCCGAAACTGCTGCTGCTCGATGAGCCAATGGGCGCCCTCGACAAAAAGCTGCGCTCGCAAATGCAGCTGGAATTGGTGGAGATTATCGAGCGCGTCGGCGTGACCTGCGTGATGGTGACCCACGACCAGGAAGAGGCCATGACCATGGCCGAGCGCATCGCGATCATGCACCTGGGCTGGATCGCGCAGATCGGCAGCCCTATCGACATTTACGAAACGCCTACCAGCCGCTTGGTGTGCGAGTTCATCGGCAACGTGAACATCTTCGACACCCAAGTAGTGGATGACGCTGAAGGCCACGCCGTACTCAAGTGCGCGGACCTCGACCGTGACATCTACGTGGGTTACGGCATCGCCACCTCGGTGGAAGACAAATCGGTGACCTACGCCATCCGCCCGGAAAAATTGCTGGTCACCACGCAAATGCCGACCGGCGAACACAACTGGTCCAGCGGCAAGGTGCACGACATCGCCTACCTCGGCGGGCACTCGGTGTTCTACGTGGAACTGCCGAGCGGCAAACTGGTGCAGTCCTTCGTCGCCAACGCCGAACGCCGTGGCCAACGGCCTACCTGGGGTGACCAGGTGTACGTGTGGTGGGAAGACGACAGCGGCGTGGTATTGCGCTCATGAACATGAAAAAACTCAAGCGGCGCTTGCACCGCATCGTGCCCAGTGGAAAGCAGGTGGTCATCGGGATTCCGTTCCTGTGGCTGTTCCTGTTTTTTGCACTGCCGTTTTTCATCGTACTGAAAATCAGCTTTGCCGAAGCCGACGTGGCGATCCCGCCGTACACCGAGATCTACACCTACGTTGAGCAAAAGCTGCAGGTGGTGTTGAACCTGGCGAACTACAGCTTGCTGGCGGGCGACGAGCTGTACATCGCCGCCTACCTCGGTTCGCTGAAAATGGCGTTTTTCAGCACGCTGCTGTGCCTGCTGATCGGCTACCCGATGGCCTACGCAATTGCCACCGCGCGCAAAGAGATGCAGACCGTGCTGGTGCTGCTGATCATGATGCCGACCTGGACCGCGATCCTGATCCGCGTGTATGCGTGGATGGGCATCCTCAGCAACAACGGTTTGCTCAACGGCTTCCTGATGTCGATCGGCTTGATCAACGAACCGCTGCAGATTCTCAACACCAACATCGCGGTGTACATCGGCGTGGTGTATTCGTACCTGCCGTTTATGATCCTGCCGCTCTACGCCAACCTGGTGAAGCATGACCAGAGCCTGCTGGAAGCCGCGTCGGACCTCGGTTCCAGCACCTTCAACAGCTTCTGGAAAATCACCGTGCCGCTGTCCAAGAACGGCATCATTGCCGGCTGCATGCTGGTGTTTATCCCGGTGGTCGGCGAGTTCGTGATCCCGGAACTGCTCGGCGGCCCGGAAACCCTGATGATCGGTAAAGTGTTGTGGCAAGAGTTCTTCAACAACCGTGACTGGCCGGTGGCCTCTGCGTTGGCGGTGGTGATGCTGGCGATCCTGATCGTGCCAATCATTCTGTTCAACCGCAGCCAAGCCAAAGAGTTGGAGGGCAAGATATGAAGCGCTTCAGTTTTTCAAGCTTCATGCTGGTGGCGGGGTTGTTGTTTATCTACCTGCCGATGCTGATTCTGGTGATCTACTCGTTCAACGAATCCAAACTGGTGACGGTGTGGGGCGGTTGGTCGATCAAGTGGTACGTGGGCCTGCTGGACAACACTCAGTTGATGGGCTCGGTGGCGCGCTCGCTGGAAATCGCCTGCTACACGGCGGTGGCGGCGGTGGCGCTGGGTACGTTGGCGGCCTTTGTGCTCACGCGCATCAGCCAGTTCAAGGGCCGCACGCTGTTCGGTGGCCTGGTGACGGCGCCGTTGGTGATGCCGGAAGTGATCACCGGCCTGTCGTTGTTGCTGCTGTTTGTGGCCATGGCGCAGATGATCGGCTGGCCGCAGGAGCGTGGCATTGTCACCATCTGGATCGCCCACACCACGTTCTGTGCGGCGTACGTGGCGGTGGTGGTGTCGGCGCGCTTGCGTGAGCTGGACCTGTCGATTGAGGAGGCGGCGATGGACTTGGGCGCGCGGCCGTGGAAGGTGTTCTTTTTGATCACCATCCCGATGATCGCGCCGTCGTTGGCGGCGGGCGGCATGATGTCGTTCGCACTGTCGCTGGATGACCTGGTACTGGCCAGTTTTGTGTCTGGCCCGGGTTCGACTACCTTGCCGATGGAGGTGTTTTCGGCGGTGCGTCTTGGGGTTAAACCCGAGATCAACGCGGTGGCCAGCTTGATCCTGTTGGCGGTGTCGTTGGTGACTTTCCTGGTGTGGTTCTTCAGCCGTCGTGCTGAAGAACACCGCAAGAAAGCCATCCAGCAAGCGATTGAAGAAGCGGCGGCGGAGGGCTGGAAACAGCCGGACAAGCGCCGGGCGCCCGCACCGGTCTAATCAGGCCCTCCTGAAGAAGCCGGATCAAAATGTGGGAGCGGGCTTGCTCGCGAATGCGTAGTGTCAGTCACCAGATGTACTGACTGATACACCGCTTTCGCGAGCAAGCCCGCTCCCACATTTGTCGCATTTCAAGTTGATTATGCAGCCCATGGCGATGTGCGAATCACCTCGACAAAGTTCATCGGCTTGAACCCCGGCTCCTGATCCAACAGCACATCGGTCTTCACGTTGCCAAACGTGGTTTGCGGACGATAGCGTAAGCCGTCGGCAAACGCGCAGATGATGCATTCCTTGAACCCTTCACCGCGTGGGTGCGCATGCACCACGGCCTCGCGCTGCACGCTGGTAAACGCCGCATAGTCGATGCCCAGCACGTCCATCTCGACACCGGCGGTCACCAGCGCCACGGTTGGGCGCAGGTGCTGCGGCACACCCGGCGTGGTGTGCAAGGCAATGGCCAGCCATACCTGCTCGATGTCGTCATCACTCAGCCCGTAAGGTTTGAGGAACGCCGCCGCCGCGTTGGCGCCGTCCACTTCGAATCGCTGGTTGTTACTGCGATGGCCTTCGATCAGGCCGAGGTCATGGAACATCGCGCCGACGTAGAGCAACTCCGGGTTGTAAGCCAACTGCTGGCGTTCACCGCTCAAGGCGCCGAACAGGAATACGCGGCGGGAGTGGTGGTAGAGCAAGTCGGTCTCGACGTCGCGGATGTATTCGGTGGTGGCCTTGGCCAAAGCGCTGTCGGGGATCTGGATGCCGGCGATGGTGGTAGTCATGGGCGTGCTCCTCTGGAAAGCATCCAGTCTGGTCGCCCGCCCGCGACGCGGCCATCGCTACGAGGGTGCGAACCCGGCCAATGTGCTGCCACATCGTGCCAAGGCTGTACTCGGTCAAATGTGCGAGCTGGCTTGCCTGCGCCAGCATCACCTCGGTATACCTGATGGACCGAGTCGCTTGCATCGCAGGCAAGCCAGCCCCACAGGGTTTTGCGTTCCCCCCGGACATAAAGGTCTACCCATGCAAAAAACCGTTGGCATCCTGATCTTTCCCGGCGTGCAGGCGCTGGACGTTACCGGGCCTATGGATGTGTTTTGCGAGGCCAACCGCTTTTTGCCGCCGCAGGACCATTACCAGTTGGAAGTGATTGGCCTCGGCCACGGCAGCATGGCGGCTTCCAACGGTTTGTCGCTGCAAGCCCATCGGCATTACAGCGAGGCCCTGCACGCCTATGACCTGCTGCTGGTGGCTGGCGGCCCGCAGTTGCCCTTCGAAGATTTCGGCGCGGTGTTTGATGCCTGGCTGCGCGGCGCAACCGCACGGGCGCAGCGCTTCGGTTCGATCTGCAACGGCGCGTTCATGCTGGCCCGCGCCGGGTTGCTGGAGGGTAAAACCGTCACCACGCATTGGAACGATGCGGCTGCGCTGGCGCGCGTGTGCCCTGCGGCTCAGGTCGACGCCGACCGCCTCTACGTGCAGGACGGCAACCTCTATACCTCGGCCGGGGTCACGGCGGGTATCGACCTGTCGCTGTACCTGGTGGCGCAGGACCATGGCCCGGAAGTGGCGTTGAGCGTGGCCAAGCGCTTGGTGGTGTTCACCCAGCGTGCGGGCGGGCAGTCGCAGTTCAGCCCGTTTCTTGCGCCCCACGCCGACACCACCTCGGCGGTGGCGCGGGTGCAGTTGTACGTGTTGGCCAACCTGACCGGCGATTTGAGCATTGCCGACCTGGCCAAGGCCGCGAATATGAGCGCGCGTAATTTTTCCCGGGTGTTTGCCCGTGAGGCACGCATCACCCCGGCGGAATTTGTCGAGCGGGCGCGGGTGGACGCGGCGCGGGTGATGCTCGAAAGCAGCCCCGCACCGCTGAAAACCGTGGCCTATCAATGCGGGTTTCGCGACGCCCAGCACATGCGCAGCGTGTTCAACCGCCGGCTCGGCGTGACGCCGCAACAGTTCCGGCTCAACTTCGCGGCCCCGGTGTAGCGCCAGCTATCGGGCAGGCAACAGCTTCAGCGTGCCGCGCGTGTTGGCGGTGACCTCTTCATCGGTGATGTGCGCTTGTTCGTAGCCGCCTTCGATATAGGTTTGCGCTTGGTCGCCGTAGTGCGAATCAAACGGCACGCCGCTTTGGCCCACCGGGTTGATGGTCAGGGCGTGGGCCGGGTCGGCGAAGTCGATCAGGCGGCGCGTTGATGGGCCGTAAGTCACCGGCCAGGGCGCCGGGCCAATGGTGGCCGACTGGTTGTTTGGCACTTCGTGTGTGCCGGGAGCGGGGAACGGGCCGACGTTGAAGATGAGGTCGAGCGGCTTTTGCATGCCCAACGGGTGGCCGTGAGTCAGTGTGTGCGCCTTGCCCCATTGCCACTGAGTCGGGTCGCTGCCGAAGGTGCCAGTCAGATGCGCAACGCTGCTGTCCCACGCGCGCTTCACGGTGTCGGCGCGCGCGCCGCCCCACCATGGCGAGTCCGGCGAGGCAGCCAGGCGAGGCAACGCAGCGTCGATCAGGCGACTGCTGAGCAGGGTCTTGAACATGCCATCACCGAGTTTGGGGTGGAAGGTCGCATCGGCGAGGTTAAACAAGAACTGGTTGAACAACGTGGCGCTGGTCGAGTTCAGTGGGTAGTCGCCTTTCCAGGCGGCCAATTGTTCCACCCACTGCAACTGCGCCGGGTCCTTGACCACCTCGCGCAGCACCGGCAACAGCGGTGCCAGCAAGCGCGGGCCATAGGCAGTGGTGGTGCCCAGTTGCACCGCCTGGCTGTTGTTCACGTCCCACTTCACACGCCTGTCGCTCAACTGCGTATTCAACTGCTGGCCACGGTCGGCGAGGTTGTAATAACCGGGTATTTCCATGCCGGTGGGCGAGACCGGCTGGGCGTTGGCCGACACCACATAACCCCGCGCCGGGTTTTCTTCCTGCGGGTTGGCGCTGAATGGGTAGAAGCCCAGCTTGTCGGCCTGCGCGGTGCTGCCGTCAAGGATGAAACCGGGGTTGACCCCAGCCGGCCGGATCGGCAACTGCGCCGCCGCCCACCAGCCGATGTCGCCCTTGGCATTTGCCCACACGATATTCAGGCCAGGCGCCGAGACCTTGGCCGCCGCCGCCCGTGCTTTGGCCAGGGTGTCGGCACGGTTGAGCTGGTAAAACCCTTCGAGGATCGGGTTTTCGGTGTCGAGAAACGCCCACCACATCGCGATCGGCGTGTTGCCCGCGTTCTCGCCGAGCACGTCGTTGATGATCGGGCCGTGGGGCGAGCTGCGCAGGGTCAGTGTCACCGGCGCCTGACCTTTGACGGCAATTTGCTGCTCGCTGCTGGTCATGTCGACCCATTGGTCGTGGTACCTGACCTGATTGGGATTGTCCGGGTTGACCTTTTCAGCGATCAGGTCGAGGTCATCGTTCTGGAACATGGTCAGGCTCCAGCCGAAATCCAGGTTGTGCCCCAGGAACGCGACCGGCACCAGTGCGTTGTGATAGCCGTAGAGTTCAAAGCCCGGCGCCGATAGCTGGGCCTCGTACCACACCGACGGCACCGAAAAACGGATATGCGGGTCGCCCGCCAACAACGGTTTGCCGCTCTTGGTACGGCTGCCGCTGATTGCCCACGCATTGCTGCCCTCGAACTGCGGCAAGCCGTTGTCGGCCAGCGCCTGTTCGCTCAAGGACGCGAGGGCACCGAGGGTTTTCCAGTCGTTGGCCGCCAGGTTCAGCGCACCTTTGGCTTGCCAGTCGAGGTCGAAGACTTTCAGGTAGTCGCTGCCCAGCTGGTCGCGCATGTAAGTCAGCAGCGGTTCGCTACGAAACGCGGCGGCAAAGCTGTAGGCCATGTACCCGGCGACGCTGATGGTGTCCTCGGCGGTAAATGGCCGCTTGGTGATGCCCAATGCGTCGAACTCTATCGGGCTGGCGTGGCTGTCCTGATATTGGTTGATGCCGTCCAGGTAGGCTTGTAATGCCTTCCATGCGTTCGAATCGTGGTCGATGTGTTCGACGTAACTCAAGGCGCGCTCACGAATGCGCAGGCTGCGAAACAACTTGTCGGTCTGCAGCACCTTCGGCCCCAGCACTTCGGCCAGCTCGCCACGCGCCAGGCGGCGCATGATTTCCATCTGGAACAGCCGGTCCTGGGCTTGCACATAGCCTAGGGCGCGATACAGGTCGGCCTCGTTCTCGGCGCGGATGTGCGGCACGCCACGCTCGTCGTAGCGCACCGTGACCGAGCCTTGCAGGTTAGCCAGTTTAACCGTGCCCTGGCGGGTGGGTTGCTTGCTGTAGATATACCCGCCGGCGCAGGCGATGAGGACTGCAATCAGGATTGCGAACACGGTCAGGCTGCGTTTCATGGACGGTCCTTGAGTCAATCACCTTGGAGGTCGGCTGAGTCTAATGGGTTTGGTGGGTGCTGAGGAGCCGCTAAGCGCGCGATGCGTCTCGCCGACAGCCGAGGTTCAAGTGGGCTGCACCCCGAAGAGGCTATTATCGCGCCGGTCATCTTTGAGCTTTTTGCCATGACTTGCGCCCTGCAACCTATGCCAGACCCCAGCCCGCCCGAGGCTGCCTACGCGTGCTGCCTGGAATCACACTCGCTGATCGCAAACTTTTTGCAGCATCCGCCGCTAGGCTTTGACGCGCGGCTGTCCGAGCAGGGCCTGCCGTATTTTTTCACGCCGTTTGACCTGTTGACCACCGCCGACGACGCGTTGGTAAAGCGCGTTCGCGGCTGGCCGGGGTATCGGTTTTGGCATGCATGGCTGCGTGTCGATACCTGCTTTGTGGGCACCACGGTCAGTGAATACTCACCGTTCCCTGAAGGTGTGCCGCCGCAGACGCTCGCGCAGTGGCTGCACGATGAGTGCGCCCCGCAGCGCAAACTCACCGTGATCAAAGACCTGCCGTGCAACTCGCCGCTGCTCAGCGACGCCGACAACCGCTATGCGCAAGCCTTGACCGATGAGTGCAGCCGGCGCGGTTTCATCAGCGTGCAAGGCCAGGCGCTGGCGTATGTGCCGATCAACTTCGGCAGCATCGACGAATACCTGGCGCGCTTGTCCCACAGCCGTCGCCGCAATATCCGACGCAAACTGCGCAGCCGTGAGGCGTTGCGCGTGGAAGTGTTAAACACCGGCGATGCGCGCTTTAACGATGACGAGTGGTTGGCGCAGTTGTATGCGCTATACAAGGCGGTGTACGACCAGAGCGAGATCCATTTTGACCTGCTGACGGCTGAGTTTTTCAGCGCCTTGCTCAGAGACGCCGGCAGCAACGGGCGCGTGTTCTGCTATTGGCACTGCGACCAATTGATCGGCTACAACCTGTGTTACGTCGAGGGCGGCAAGTTGCTCGATAAGTACATCGGCCTGAATTACCCGCTGGCGCTGGAATTCAACCTGTACGTGGTCAGTTGGTTTGTGAACCTTGAGTACGCGCTGGCCAAAGGGCTGAGTTTTTATGTGGCGGGCTGGACCGACCCACAGGTCAAGGCCAGCCTCGGCGCCGACTTTACCTTTACCCGCCATCTGGTCTGGGTGCGCAACCCGTTGTTGCGCAAGCTGGGCAAGCGTTTGCGTCACCACTTTGAAAGCGATACCCAATGGCACCAGGAGCAATCCGCATGAGCCAGGCGCTAACGCCGCTGATTCTGGATTTTGATGGCGCCGTCAGTGACATCCCCGGCGCGCTCACCTTGCCGTTGCAGGCCTGGCAGGAAAAGATCCGCTTCGGCTGCCGTTGGGCGCAATTCAAGCAGTTGGAGACCGCGCTGCACGCGCAAATGCCCCGCGACCATGGCTGTGTGTTTACCGGCAGCGGCGATTATCACCACCTTAGCCAACTGTTGTTGAACCGCCTGCCCACGCAGCAGAAATTCCAACTGATTATTTGCGACAACCACCCCGACAACATGCGCTACCCGTTTGGTATCCACTGCGGCTCGTGGGTCTACTGGGCCAGCCGATTGCCGCAGGTGGAACACGTGCATGTGCTGGGCATCGGCTCGCAGGATATTGGTCTGGGCCACGCGTGGGAAAATCACTGGTCGCCGCTGCTCAAGCGCAAGCTCACCTATTGGAACATCAACGTCGACACGCGCTGGATGAACTGGGTCGGCGCCGGTCGCAGCAATCGCGCCTTCAGCCATGCGGATGAGCTGATGGGCGCGTTTTTGGCGCAGTTTGATCGTTCGCTGCCGGTTTACCTGTCCATCGATAAAGACGTGCTGAGCCCGCAGGTGGTGAACACCAACTGGGACCAGGGTGAGTTCCTGGAGCAGCATTTGACCGACCTGATCAGCGCCTGCGAGGGCAAGATCATCGGCGCGGACATCACCGGCGATGTATCCGAATACCACTATCAAAGCGCGTTCAAGCGTTGGCTGAGTGCGAGTGACGGCCAAGTCGCGTTGCCGCCAGACCAAGTGCTGATTTGGCAGCGGCAACAGAATGCGCTGAACACGCGGCTGGTCAGCCAGATCCATCAAGGCTGGGCCGCCGGGTAGGCGGCCTGCCGTTTACGAGGCCGAGGTTTCCAGCGCCGTCTCGGCCGTCTTGTCCTGCGGGGTTTCCTGGCGCGCCAGGCAAAGAATGCCCGCCACGATCAGCAGGCCGCCGATGACTTTAGGCAGGGTGAGGGTGTCGTTGAACAGCCAGACAGACACCAGCGTCACGCTGATCAGCTCCAGGTAGGAGGCCGCAAACGCCGGGCCGATGGGCGCGTGCTTCATCAGCGTCATCCAGGTGAAAAAGGCGCCGATATAGCCGACAAACGCGCCGTAGATCCACGGATGGCCGAATACGCGGACCAGCCACGCTACATCCATCGTCAACGGCTCGGCATGTATCGAGGCGTATTTGAAGCTGACCTGCGCCAGGGTGTCGAAAAAAATCAGTGATAAAAAGCCGAGGATATAAAAGCGTTTCATTATTCGAACCCTACGACGATGGTGCCCAAGGCGATCAGCAAGATGCCGATCAACCGCCATTTGGTCAGGCTTTCCTTGAACCACAGGCGGCCGGCAATCATGATCACCACGATGTTGAATGACCCCAGCATCACGGCCACCGACAACGGCACCAGTGACAGAAAGGCCAGCCACAACACGAACTCGAACACGTAGAGGCCGATGCCGATCCAGAACCAGGCGCGCACTAGCATGTGGCGCCAGTGGGCCATGCCGGAGAACTCGGCGCTGTTGGTGGCGGCGGCCTTGAAGGCGAGTTGGCCGGACGTATCAACGATGACGTTGAGTATCCAGAGGATGAAGGTTAATTGGCTCATGTGTTCCTGTCGTTGGCTTACAATCGCGCTGAAAGCCTACGATACCGCAGCCTGCCGACCGGGTGACTGGAGTTTGCCGGTCGAACAGCCTGCGTTCAGTTTGGCGAGTAAGCCCCTCGCATGAAATCATCCGCGTCGATTGTTGAATCAATAAATATTTCCATTTAGTTAAAGTCGTTCAGTCCAGGTTAAATTTCCGTAGGGTGGACTGTACCTCTAATTTCAAATGCTTTTCGTCCAGTTCGCTTTCTCTACGGTTAGCATCAGGATTAAAAGAATCTGCAAGTACAAAAATGCTGGATGCACACTCTGAGATGTTTGTCTCGTCGTGTTTTAGCCTGTCTGTGTCGCGCTCATTGCTCCACTGAGCGATGTAGGTATCAGCGAAAGCTTCTGCAGAGACGACGCTATTGGAAAATCTGCGCGCTAAATTAATCAGGTCCATGCTCATTGTAATACTCCGTTGTTTAGATAGTTCTTGAATTGTGGTGTGTTTGGATCAAGTTTCCATCCGGATACAAATTTGCCATCAGCACCAATAATTACCATATTATTAGTTTTCGAATTAAAAAATACGGTGGACCCTTTTTCTCGCTGATACGTCCCTTTGGGAAGCGTGCTGGCGTCAGCAAGGTGTGCCTCGATTGCACTCTTGAATTTAGTTAAAGTTTCTGTGTTTTTTTGGTTTTCATCTATGCCGAAACTTGAGGCATGTTTGAATTTTCGATCCAATTGTCTACGTGTGAACTTGCCCGAATCCAGCGGCTCACTGAACACCGCGTAGATGGGAGGCAGGCCCGACTCCTTAGGGAATACATAAATGGCATCGCGAAGATCCTGCGGGTAAAACGCGGGTAGTGCCTCAGCAGTTACCTCGATCGGTGTTAACGTTACACCCTCATGCACAGGCACATCCACCATGTGGCTTGGCGTTGTGGTCGAGCTGTTCCCGGGTGTCGTGACAGGAAACACCAGCGTGCGAGGGGGCGTATCGGCTGAGGTGAAGGTATAGGCATTGAGTGCCGTGTCCAGTGTCAGAGCTCTAACCGGCACCTTTGCTGAAACGCTATCGCCTGCAGAGGTTGCGATCACGGAATACTGATAATGGTCTCCGTAAATACGATACGGCATATCCACAGTCCCGCCGGCGGCCGCTATCTCTGGCAAGTTGCTCGGCAATTGCGGCGTCAACGCCGCCACGGGAGTGCTCATTGTGGTTGAAAAACGGTCGCTGTTGCCCAGTGTCGGCGAATACACCAGCAAGCCGATGCCTACTCCGGTTGCCCGGTCCAGTACGGTCGCTGCAAGCCCTTTCAACGCCTGGATCGCGGCTTGAATGGCTGCATCCAATGTGAAGGTAGAGCTTGCGGTCAGTGCAATTGAACCCGCTGCGGCATTCAATTGTGCGCCTCCCGGCCGCGCGGAAACCCTGAAAGTGTTAGCCGCACGGATGGCGTTTGCCTGCGCCAAGGCTCGAGCTTGCTCGGCTGCTTCAGCGGCCCAGGCCTGTTCGACCTGGGCCTTCAGCCACGCCAACTGCTGGGTCAGATACGCAATCTCCTCATTGAGGAGTTTTGCAGCGTAGGCGGCGTATAAGGATTTTTGCCAGTTTTGAAAGTTTTTATCTGGGTCTGAAAAGATCATGCTATCGGAAATAGCTCTTCTCATGAACTCACTAACGCGTTTGCTGAAAAAGTGGGTGCGATAATAGCTGTTCGCAACCATTATTTGTGTGGTGATTTTCGATGATTTGTCGGCGAGTAGGGTTTCTCTGATTGAGATTTCCTGAACTAAAGCTCCGACAGGTGTTGAGGCAGTATTCCCCTTCTTCCCGCGGATGGCAGAAAGGCTGTCTTCCATGGATGTGGCCAATGCGCCGAGTTTTTGTGAGTAGAGGACCTCCTGGTTTCTTACTGCATTACTGACGAGTGGCGGGAATTTTTCAAGAATGTAGTTGCGGGTTGCGGAGCCGATTCTGCGAGCATCTCGGCTACCTGCGAAATCTTCATAGCCGCCGCCATTGTTTGGGCCGAAAGTTTGCTCCCGGTAAGCAGTTATTACTGTCTCTCCAAGGAAGACTGTATTTCCAGATTTATACGGCATTAAAAATGCTCCATGATAATTGGCGCCAACACGAGCCGTTCCATGCTTGTGTAGTTGAAGTTCATTGTTCAGACTTTAAAAGTTGAGCATCTGAACTTTAGTGCAGCCAGGCCGGCCATGCATTGAGTAAGTGTGAGAGGGCGTGTCTGTGCACGAATTGACGGCTGATATGGAAACTTACGGCGCAGAGGGTGCTTGCCAGTCGCAATAACAACCGACCGCCAACGTATGCGTTGCGTCGACTTCGCGCCCAGCCGCCAGGGCTTTCAGGATGGGCTCGATAAAGCTGTTGCTTGAATTGCACGTCAGCCCTTCACTGTACGGCCCGAAATACGCGAGCTTGCCGGTGCGATCCCAAATGCCCACAGCTGGCGTGGCCGGCATCTGCTCGGCGCCGGGCAGGGCGCGGAGGGGTTTCATCTTGCGCAGGTTGTCGGGCAACTGGCCGTGGCCGCCGGCTTTTTGCAGGGCATAGAACTCGACGCCTTGGGGCGCGTAGTGCTCGATCAACTCGCCCAAATGCTGTTGGTTGCCGACGTTGCACGGGCAGCTTGGGTCCCAGAAGTGCACCAGGCGGATCGGGCCTGGGCCTGCGAGGTCGGCGGGCAGGCGCAGGGCGTCGCCTGCGAATACGGCGGTGTGTTCGCTGAATGCGCGCAAGTAGCGGCCCTGAAACCAGTCGTAGGCTGCCCACAGCACGCCGGTGCAGATAACCAGGAGCAGGCCGGCAAACAAGGCGGAGCGGTAGGGCTGTCGCATTCAGATCAATCCTCGAAGGTCGCGTAGCTTGCCATGCTTGCCCTGACAGATGAATATCGCAGCTCGATATTCATCTTCACCGTGCTTTGCGCCTCAAGTCTGGAAGCTTTTATGCCCGTTACCTTTGACCCCGATCATCTGCGCGAAAGTTTGCAGCCCCTTGTGGAGGCGCAACCGCTTTCTGTAGAGGCGCGGGTGTATCAGCGTTTTTATGGCTTGGACCTGCCTGCGCGCGCAGTGCCTGCGGTGAGCCGGCTGGGGCGCTTTGAGGTGGATGGCTTCGACGTGGTGGCGCAGGTCTGGTGGCCGCCGCTGCCGGTGGCGACGCTGTTCATGTTTCACGGGTTCTACGACCATATGGGCTTGTACCGCAGCGTGGTCGACTGGGCGCTGGACCAGCACTTTGTCGTGATTGCCTGCGACCTGCCGGGCCATGGGTTGTCGAGTGGCGCGCGGGCCAGCATTGATGATTTTTCGGTGTATCAGGACGTGGTGCAGGCGCTGTTTGCCGAGGCCAAGGCGCTGCAATTGCCGCAACCCTGGCACTTGTTCGGGCAAAGCACCGGCGGCGCGGTGGTGGTCGACCATTTACTCAATCACGGCGCCGACAGCCCGGCGCAGGGCAAGACTTTTCTGTTGTCACCGTTGGTGCGGCCGCGTGCGTGGGGGTGGTCGCAGGTCAGCTATTACCTGCTGCGGCCGTTCGTCAAAGGCATCGCCCGGCGGTTCAGCGAGAACACCAATGACCCGCAATTCAAACCCTTCCTTGAAGCCGACCCGTTGCAGCCACGCCAACTGCCCACCGCCTGGGTAGGTGCCCTGGCGCGCTGGATCAAACGCATCGAAGCCGCACCGCGCAGCCCACGACGGCCGGTGATTGTGCAGGGCGAGGAAGACATGACGGTGGACTGGCAACACAACCTGCAGGTGTTGCGCAGCAAGTTCGATCAGCCTGAGGTGTTGATGCTGCCGCGCGGCAGGCATCACTTGGCGAATGAGATTCCCGAGATTCGTGAGGCGTACTTCCGATATTTATCGGACCGCCTGAAGTAACTGTGGGAGCGGGCTTGCTCGCGATGGCAGCACCTCGGTGTACCTGATGGTCCGAGGTGCCTGCATCGCGAGCGAGCCCGCTCCCACAGTTGGTCGCTATGCCTCGGGC
>NZ_JBLZPT010000029.1:0-58315 GCF_049199985.1 Pseudomonas kitaguniensis | reverse complement strand
CTCCCGATGGCAGTGGTTCAGCTAAAACATCAGTGACTGACACTCCGCCATCGGGAGCAAGCCCCCTCCCACAGTTTAATGTTGCTGCCGATAGAACCACCTCCGGCACAGCATCGATATGAGCCCGTCACTGCGCATGAACCCTTTATCAAGGCCTGACACAGCTCAAAAACTGTGGGAGGGGGCTTGCTCCCGATGGCGGTGGTTCAGTCAAAATATTGGGTGACTGACACTCCGCCATCGGGAGCAAGCCCCCTCCCACAGTTTCGTGTTGCTGCCGATAGATGCCATTCGGTGCTTCATCGGTGTGAGCCCGTCACTGCGCATGACCCTTTATCAAGGCCTGACACGCTCAACCCCCCTGCCCCCGTTTAGTTTTGTGCTGGGTTGACGATGACGGTGCAGGTGATGCCCGCCGCCAACAGCACGCCCTCCGGCACTTCATCGATGTGAATGCGCACCGGCACGCGCTGGGCCAGGCGCACCCAGTTGAAGGTCGGGTTTACGTCGGCGATCAGCTCGCGGCTCTCGGGGTTGTCGCGGTCATAAATGCCGCGCGAGATGCTTTCCACGTGGCCCTTTAACGTCTCGCCGCTCATCAGTTGCATGTCGGCGGTATCGCCAACCCTCACATGCGGCAGCTTGGTTTCTTCGAAGAAGCCATAAACCCAGAACGAGTTCATATCGACCACCGCCATCTTCGCCTCGCCGATGCGCGCGTAGTCGCCGCGATGCACATTAAGGTTGGTGACGTAACCGTCGACGGCCGCCAACACGTGCGTGCGTTTCAAATTAAGCTCAGCCGCTTCCAGTTGCGCCAGCGCCTGTTGGTAATCGGCCTGGGCTGCGCCTGCGAGGTTGCTCGCGTCGTCGCGGTTTTCCCTGGAGATCACCAGGGCGTCGAGGTCGGCGCGGCGGTGGGCGTTGAGCTTGCGCATCTCCCACGTGGCCTTGCGCGAGGCGACCAGCGATTGCGCCTGTTTGACCGCGATGCGGTAGTGCTCGGGGTCGATTTGCATCAGCAGGTCGCCCTTTTTGACACGCTGGTTGTCCCGCACCGGCACGTCCACCACTTCGCCGGTCACATCGGCGGCGACGTTGATAATGTCGGCGCGCACGCGGCCGTCGCGGGTCCACGGCGTTTGCATGTAGTGCACCCACAACGTACGGCCAATCCAGATCGCCAGGGCCAATACCAGCAAGGTCGCGAGCAGGCTGAAAAACTTTTTCATCGGGGCATTCTCAACGGTAGACGCTCAGCGCCAGCGCGCCGAACAGGCAAACGAACAGGCTCAGGCGCAGCAACGCCGGGTGCCAGAAAAACCGGTACAGGTCCAACCCGGCCAGGAAGCGGTCAAGCGCCCAGGCCAGCCCGGCCGCGATCACAAACATCAGCGTGATAGTCGGCATGTACAGGCCGTGGAAGGCGATTTCACGGGGCATGCGGGGATCCTTTGAGGGCAGCCAGCGGCGATTGCGGGTCCAGCAGCGAGGTGCGGATAAAGTGCAGGTAGCTTTTCACCCGGCGCAGCGCCGAGGTATCGAAGTGCGGCGCAAAAGGCTCGTCGGTGGCTTGCACGCGGCTGATCGCATGGTCGACGGCGATCAGGCCGCGCTCCAGGTTGCTCGCGCTGGGTTGCAGAAACAGCCGCACCAGCGAACGGCCCATCACGCGGATCGCCTGGCGCCACGGCTGGGACTCGGCATACGCCGGGTGCACCGGCAAAATCGCCTGCTCTTTGCGCAGCTCGATAATCGCGTGGCCGACCTCCAGCACCACGAACATCCAACGCAGTAAATCGCGTTGCACCTGCGGCTGGCCGACGGCAAGGCCATACGCTTGGTGCAGCAGGTCACGGGTGCGGCTTTCGAAGCTCGACGCGAGGCCTTTGAGCTTGCCGCTGATGGCGTACACCACTTGCTCGCGCAGGTCTTGCTCCAGTCGGCGCCACAGCCAGCGGCTGTTGGGCGGCAAAATGATCGCGCCCGCCGCCGCGCACACCAGCATGCCAATGACCATCGCAATGTAGTCATTGATGAAGCTGTAGGGGTTGTAGACCGTGAGGTTGTCCGGCACCGAGCCGGTACTGAAGAAAATCAGCAAGCCGACGCCGACACCAGCGTATTGCGGGCGTGAGGCGAGGAAAGCGCCGAAAATAATCACCGGCGCGAGCATCACGCAGAGCAGCGGAAAACCGTCGATCCGGGGGAACACAAAGAACATTTCGACAAAGCCGACCAGGGCGCCGATCAACGTGCCGCAGGCCATCTGAAACGCCATGCGTTTGGGGTTCGGCGTGGCGGCGGACAAGCCCACAGTGGCGGCCGCGATCAGGGTCATGGTCGCGCCGCTGGGCCACGCCGTGGCCACCCAATAACTGCCCAGCACGATCAAGATAAACGCGGCGCGAATGCCCGACGCGGCGCAGGCCAGCCAGTTGGTTTTAGGGGTAAAGGTTTCGTCCCACTGCTCGCGCGCATGCCGGTGCTCTGCCAGCGAGGCGTGGGTCAGCGCGTAGTTGTGCAGGTCGTCGACAAAGCGGTACAGCAGCTCGTAGGCGGTGTGAAAATCCAGTTGCGCGGCTTCGCTCGGGTCGCCTTGCTGAAAACTTGCGCGCAGGCTGCGAACCGTGGCGGGCAGGCCGTCCTTGTAGGCGCTCAGGGCGCTGACCAGGCGCGCGGCATCGGGGCTGGTGAGGGCGCGACCGGAAAAACCGTCGAGCACTTCGGCGAGGTCTTGCAGGCCGGGTTTGATCGCGACCACCACGTGGTCGGCGGCATCCGCGCGCAGCCGTTCAAGCAGTTGGTGCAGGGCGTTGAAGCGCGTGGTGATGCTCATGAATTCGCTGTTGAGGCGGCTGAGCCGGCCATTGCGCCGACGCATGTGCGGGTCTTCGAACACGGTCACGCTGCGCAGCCCTTCCAGGCCCACCGCTTCGGCGATAAAGCGCACGTTGCCGGCCTCGAAATCTTCACGCCGGCTGCGCCCGCGCAGGCCGTCGGTCACAAACAGCGCGAACACCCCAAAGCGCTGGTACAGGGCGTTGCGCATCGCCGCGCTGCTGGTTTGCGGCAGGATCGCGGCGCTGACCAGCGTGGCGCAGATAATCCCCAAGGAAATTTCCAGCACGCGCCACACCGCCGCCATAAAAGCCGCGTCCGGGTGCGCCAGGGCCGGTAGGCCGACCATCGCCGCCGTGTAGCCGGCCAACACAAAACCATAGGCGCGAAAGTTGCGATTACGCGTCGCACCGGCCGTGCAAATACCCACCCAGATCGCCAGCGCGCCGAGAAACAGCTCGGTGTTCTGCGCAAACAAGGCAATCAAAAAAACCATCACCGCCGAGCCCGCCAGCGTGCCGAGGAAGCGGTAAAAACTCTTGGCGAACACTTGGCCGCTCTGCGGTTGCATCACGATGAACACGGTGATCATGGCAGTGCGCGGTTGCGGCAATTCCAGGCGCATGGCCAACCACAGCGTGAGGAACGCGGCGATCAACACCTTGAAGATGTACACCCAGGTCACGCCATCGCTGCGTGCCCAGGCAAAAAAACCACGCCGCCACTCCAGCGAATGCAACCAGCGCAGCGGTGCAGGCAAGGTCGTCATGCAAGGCTCCTCAGTGATCAAACGCGGCAAGTGCCGCCGGCGCTTTGCCCGCGGCGATTTTGCCCGGCGGCGGCACATCGTCACCGGCGCCGAGCCCGCCACCCAACGCAGTGACCAATTCAGCGTGCGCGCTCAGGCGCGCGGCCTGTACCTGCTGCTCGATTTGCTGCTGGCGAAACAACAGGGTCTGCGCGTTGAGCACGTTCAGGTAGTCGGTGAGGCCGCGCTGGTAGGCGATCATCGCGATGTCATAGGTTTTCTGCGCCGAGGCCACCGACTGCGCGGCGAAGGCCGACTGCTTGTCCATCGACTCTCGGCGGATCAACTGGTCGCTGATGCCCTTGAGCGCATTCACCAGGGTTTGGTTGTACCGGGCCACGGCGATGTCATAACCGGCGCTGGCCTCGCCCAATTGCGCGCGCAAGCGGCCGCCGTCGAAGATCGGCAAGGTGATCGCCGGGCCGACGCTGTAGTTGAATTTCTGGCCGCTGAGAAACCCCAGCAGCGCGCCACCGGTGGCCATGTAGCCAAGGCTGCCGAGCAGGTCGACGTTGGGGTAGAAACCGGCGTGAGCCACATCAATTCCACGCGCCTGCGCCGCCACTTGCCAGCGGCTGGCGACCACGTCCGGGCGCTGGCCGAGCAACTGCGCCGGTAAGCGTGCGGGCAATTTCAGCGGCGCGGCGAGCGACACACTTGGGCGTTGCAGCTGCGCGCCTTCGCCTGGGCCTTTACCGGCAAGCGCCGCCAGTTGGTTACGGCTCAGGGCAATGTCTTCGTCCAGCGCGTCGAGTTGACGATGGGTTTCCGGCAGCGGCGTTTCGGCCTGGCTGACGTCCAAGTGCGTGCCAATGCCCGCGTTCAGGCGTTTATTCGCCAGGTCGAGTATCTGCTGTTGCTGGGCCAGGGTGGCGGCAACAATATCGCGGTTGGCGTAATGCAACGACAGCTGGATATAAGCGCGCACCACGTTGTTTTGCAGTTCGAGCTGAGCCTGGCGTGCTTCGGCGACGCGCCTATGGGCCACGTCGACGGCGCGTTCGCTGGCATTACTGTCACGCCCCCACAGGTCGAGGGCGTAGCTCAGGCCCAGCGAAGCATTGTTGTCCCAGGTCGTTGCGCCGCTCAATTCGCCGGGGCCGTAAAACTGATCTTTCGGCCAGTTGTGGCGTTTGAGCGTGGTGTCGCTGTTGACCTGCAACGACTCCGCCGACTCGGCAACCCCGGCCATGGCCTGCGCTTCGCGCACCCGCGCGGCGGCCATGGCGATGCTTGGGCTGTTGTGAGTCGCGAGGTCGACCCAGCGGTTCAATTGCGGGTCGCCGTAGGCTTGCCACCATTGACGGGTGGGCCAATGTGCGTCGCTGGCGGCGCTCTGGATGGCTGCATCGGTGGCCAGCTGGTCAGCGTTGAGCGCCTGGCCTTGGGGGGCGATTCCTCCGGTTCCGATGCAGCCGCTGATTGCTAACGATAAGGCCCAAACACTGAGAGTCTTCAGCTCTCTGCTGATGCGACGCGGCACGGCAAGCGAATTCCTGAGAGGGTGAGGCGGGGAAAGTGGCGCAATTCTAGGCGGCGGCATGCACGACGATAAGCTGGCATTCCTGTGAATCTTTGTTACCGTTCACGCGATAATCCGTTGGTAGGGATCACTGGACGGTGCAACTTTCTGTCACAATTTGTCATCTCCCCTGAGAACTCTCCATGGACACTTTGCAAAACATGCGCGCTTTCAGTTGCGTGGCCGAAGCGGGCAGCTTCACCGCCGCCGCCGTGCAACTGGACACCACCACCGCCAACGTCTCGCGCGCGGTCTCCAACCTTGAGGCCCATCTGCAAACCCGCTTGCTCAACCGCACCACCCGCCGTATCGCGCTGACCGAAGCCGGCAAACGTTATTTGCTGCGCTGCGAACAAATCCTCGCCTACGTCGAAGAAGCCGAGGCCGAAGCCAGCGATGCACACGCACGCCCCGCCGGGCAGTTGAAAGTGCACACCATGACCGGCATCGGCCAGCATTTTGTGATCGACGCAATTGCCCGCTACCGCCGCACCCACCCCGACGTGACCTTCGACCTGACCCTGGCCAACCGCGTGCCGGATCTGCTCGACGAGGGCTACGACGTATCGATCGTGCTGGCCAGCGAGCTGCCGGACTCGGGTTTTGTGTCGCAACGCCTGGGCATCACCTACAGCATCGCCTGCGCCTCGCCGGATTACGTCAAAGCCAAAGGTTGCGCGCAACGGCCACAGGATTTGCTCAACCATGCCTGCCTGCGCCTGGTGAGCCCGGTTATTCAACTGGATAAATGGACGTTCAATGGCCCCGAAGGCCAGGAAAGTGTGGCGATTAATACCTCGCCGTTTCTGGTCAACTCGGCCGATGCGATGAAAACCGCAATCACCAGCGGCATGGGCGTCGGCCTGCTGCCGGTGTATGCGGCCATCGAAGGCCTGCGCAACGGCACGCTGGTGCGGGTGATGCCGACTTATCGTTCGCAAGAGCTGAATTTGTACGCCATCTACCCATCGCGCCAGTATTTGGATGCGAAGATCAAGACGTGGGTGGAATACCTGCGCGGTTCGTTGCCAGAGATTCTGGCGGCGCATCAGGCAGAGTTGGTGGCGTATGAATTGAGCGGCAGCCTGAGCGGCGCGCGCCTGGCGAACTGACGGGGCATGCCAGACAGCCAAAACCCGCTCAACGGTGGGAGCGGGCTTGCTCGCGATGGCGGTGGGTCAGTCAACTCATGTATCAACTGTAAAACTGCTATCGGGAGCAAGCCCCCTCCCACAGAAAGCAAAAAAAGCAGATCTGCCGTGTATGCAAAACTGCTTTTGATCTGCTTCAACCACTCAGGTCGGCTTCCGGTCCTGTCAAAAGTGACTCGCTGTAAGAGCGAAACCGATACAAACCATCACCCAAACAACGGATATGTACGAAAATTCAAAGAACACATCGAACCCGCTTGCTGCGCGAAAGCGCCACATCAAAGATCCAATCCAACCACTCAGCGTCCTGACAATAAACGGCAGCAATGTTAGCGTGCTTAGCATTCTTCCGTAGTCGATGAGCCCGCCTGCCATGAAAAAGACCGTCCTCGCCTTCAGCCGCGTCACCCCGCAAATGATCGAACGCCTGCAACAGGATTTCGACGTCATCGCCCCGGACCCCAAGCGCGGCGACCTCAACGCTCAATTCAACGAAGCCCTGCCCCACGCCCACGGCCTGATCGGTGTAGGCCGCAAACTCGGCCGCGCGCAGCTCGAAGGGGCGAGCAAGCTTGAAGTGGTCTCCAGCGTCTCCGTAGGCTACGACAACTACGACGTAGCGTATTTCAACGAACGCGGGATCATGCTCACCAACACCCCCGATGTACTCACCGAAAGCACCGCCGACCTGGCCTTTGCCTTGCTGATGAGCAGCGCGCGCCGCGTGGCCGAGCTGGACGCCTGGACCAAGGCCGGCCAGTGGAAAGCCAGCGTGGGCGCGCCATTGTTCGGCTGCGATGTACACGGCAAGACCCTCGGTATCGTCGGCATGGGCAACATCGGCGCAGCCGTGGCCCGGCGTGGGCGACTGGGTTTCAACATGCCGATCCTGTACAGCGGTAACAGCCACAAACCCGCGCTGGAACAGGAACTGGGCGCGCAATTTCGCAGCCTCGACCAATTGCTGGCCGAGTCGGACTTCGTCTGCCTGGTGGTGCCGTTAAGCGAGAAGACTCGCCACCTGATCAGCACGCGCGAGCTGGGCCTGATGAAGCCCGGCGCAATCCTGATCAACATCTCGCGTGGCCCGGTCGTAGACGAACCGGCGCTGATCGAAGCCCTGCAAAGCCAACGCATTCGTGGCGCCGGCCTGGATGTGTATGAGCAGGAGCCGCTGGCTGAGTCGCCACTGTTCCAACTGAGCAACGCCGTGACCTTGCCGCATATCGGCTCGGCCACCCATGAAACGCGTGAGGCCATGGCCAACCGCGCGTTGCAAAACCTGCGCAGCGCCCTGCTCGGCCAGCGCCCGCAGGACCTGGTGAACCCGCAGGTGTGGAAAGGCTGACACCACCACTTCCAGGCGAATGATCGTTCCCGTGCTCTGCGTGAGAACGATCAGTTGCGCTGGTGACAACGATCATCAAATCCGGTTAAAGCCTGGCGCTGACAAGTCGATAACCCTCTATAGATTGTCTTCCCTGATCCACAGAAGGTTTTTATGTCCACCACCAAAGCCCGCGCAGACTCACTCTCGCTTCTGCTGTTTACCTTGCGCAGCGGCAAGCTGATGGCCATCAATCTGTTGAAAGTCAGCGAAATTATCCCCTGCCCACCGCTGACCAAGCTGCCGGAGTCGCACCCTCACGTCAAAGGCATCGCCACCCTGCGCGGTGCGTCGCTGTCGGTGATCGACCTGAGCCGCGCGCTGGGCGAAATGCCCTTGGAAGACCCGAACGGCGGCTGCCTGATCGTCACCGATGTCAGCCGCTCCAAGCAGGGCTTGCACGTGCAAGCGGTGAGCAAAATTGTGCACTGCCTGACCACCGACATTCGCCCGCCGCCCTATGGCTCCGGCGGCAATCGCTCGTTTATCACCGGTGTGACTCAGGTTGAAGGCGGGCTGGTGCAGGTGCTGGACATCGAAAAGGTTATCCACGGTATCGCGCCGGCACCGATTGAAGTGGCGCCGACCGACCTGACCATGGAAGAGGCCGAAGTGCTGGGCAACGCGCGAATTTTGGTAGTAGACGACAGCCAAGTGGCCTTGCAGCAATCGGTCCACACCTTGCGCAACCTCGGCCTGACGTGCCACACCGCCCGCAGCGCCAAGGAAGCGATTGACGTGCTGCTGGAATTGCAGGGCACCGTCGAGCAGATCAACGTGATGGTGTCGGACATCGAAATGTCCGAAATGGACGGTTACGCCCTCACCCGCACCCTGCGCGAAACCCCGGATTTCCAGGAGCTTTACGTGCTGTTGCACACCTCCCTGGACAGCGCCATGAACAGCGAAAAAGCCCGCCTGGCCGGGGCCGACGCGGTGCTGACGAAATTTTCCTCGCCCGAACTGACCAAATGCCTGGTGATTGCTGCGCAGACCGTGGCGCAAAAAGGCCTGTAAACAGTGGCGGAGTACTTTCAACTGTTGCGCCGCGACCTCACCGGCAGCCTGCCCGCGCCGCAGTGGCCGGCGGGTACTCGGCTGGAACATTACCGCGACGAACTGGCCCCGGCGATTCATGCCGTATTGCGCTTGGGCGAGGCGCAAGGCGGCGGCCGTGTCGCCAGCCTTGAGCAATGGCGCCAACGGTTCCTGACCGATGCCGAGTTCGACCCGACGCTGTGCCTGGTGGCCAGTCATGGCGACGGCATTCTTGGCGTCGCGCACTGCTGGACCAGCGCGTTTATCAAGAACCTGTGCATACACCCCGCCGCACAGGGCCAAGGGCTGGGCCGAGCGTTGTTGCTGCAGGCTTTTGCGGTGTTCAAGCAGCGCGGCGAACCGTGGGTCGACCTCAAGGTGCGCGAAAGCAACGCGCGCGCCCGGCAACTGTACGAAAGCGCGGGCATGGTGTTTGTGCTGCGCGACCGGGTGCCCGAGGCCTGACCGGCGCTGGCGCATAACTTGCTTCCCACGTGTGTGAGCAGTGCGAAGAGGTAAAAACCCGTCACTGTTCGAGAGTGCCCTCTGACCTTGCCTGGTGACAGAACTTCCATGAACACTCATTTTTCCTGCGTGGGTTGCGGCAAATGCTGCACCGACCATCATGTGCCACTGACCCTCGAAGAGGCCCGCCAGTGGGCGGCGGACGGCGGTAACGTCATCGTTCTGGTGGAAGGTTTTCTGGGCACCGGCCTGGGCTTGCCCGTGCAACAACGCGAACACGCGCAGCGGCGCTCGGTGGTTGTGCCTTGCGGCAGCGCCGAGGCGTTTGTGGCGATTACCTTTGCCGCCTACAACACGGGGCGCTGCCGGAATCTTGACGAAGACAACCTGTGCCGCATCTATGAACGTCGCCCGCTGGTGTGCCGCATCTACCCGATGGAGATCAACCCGCACATCCCGCTCAACCCTGCCGCCAAGGACTGCCCGCCGGAATCCTGGGAACAAGGCCCTGCGCTGATCGTCGGTGGGCAATTGGTGGACCTGGAGTTGGCTGACTTAATCAGCCGCTCACGCCAGGCCGACCGTGACGACGTGCACACCAAGGAGGCGGTGTGCGCCTTGCTGGGTATTCGCACCACGGCGCTCAAGGGCGACGGGTTTACCGCGTACCTGCCGGACATGCACGCGTTTGCGCAGGCGATCGAGTTGGCCGCTGACCAGCCGAGCGTGGCCAATGAGTGGGTGTTCCACGTCTCCGGGATGGACATCGCCGAACAATTGCTCGACGCCGGGGCGCAGCTTGCCACCGAGGTTCCGGCCAACTATGCGTTTATCTCGCTGCGCGCCGCTTAACCGGCGACGGGCCCAGGTAAGCCAGGGTAATGGCCGCGTATTTGCCAGTGTCTTTCAAGCGTTGCAGTGCCTTGTTCAGCGCCGCGGTCAGTTCAGGGGTGGCTTTGCGCGTAGCACTCGATGTTCAGGCCTGCGAGTTCACCTTGGGCGTCGTGGAATTTAAGGGGCGGTACATCCGCCTCGACCCCGAAGCGTATTTCACGCCGCAGGTTATCGGCTGGGGGCGCAACCGCGCAGCCCGCACCGACCAGTAAAATCAGAAAAAACGTCGTCAGTGTCAGCAGTTGTCTTGCCGTAGTCATATACCCGTCCAATACTAGAGTAGTGTGAGGCATGCGGGCCACGTAACGCATGGCCAAAACGCCGCAGACGTTTTAACAAGCACTGGCCGGTCTTTAACTGCGACTCGCCTGTTTAGTTCGTAGGCAAATTCCCAAAGTAGGGGTAGACGCGTTAGCGCCCTGGTGGCGTTTGCCGCCGTTAGCCATCGCTGGCTTCCAGTCGGTAGTGCGCAAGAATTCGCTGGTACTCGCCGCTGTGCATCAGTTGTTCCAGCGCATGGTTAAGTTGATCGCGCAGCTCGGTATCAGGCTTGCGCAGCGCAATCGCCACGCCGTCGCCAAGCAGATCAGCCGACACCGCCGGGCCCAGAAAGTCGAAATCCTGGCCTTCAGCGGTGTCGAGCAATACCTGGCGGATTTCCACGGTGCCTTGCAACGTCGCATCGATATGGCCCGCCACCAGGCTGCGAGCCAGTTCATCGTTGAGCCAAAAGCTCTGGATAATCACGCCGGACGGCGCCCAGTGGGATTGAGCAAACGCTTCACGGTTGCTGCCCAGCAGCACGCCGACGCGCTTGCCTTTGAGCGAGCGCACGGTCGGCAGCAACCCTGATGTTTTGCGCGCCACCAAGCGGGTGGTGAACGGATAAAGATTATCGGTGAAATTCACCCGTTGGCGCCGCCTCGACGTGGCGGCTATGCCCATGATTGCATCGAACTGGCGGGCCTCCAGGGCTGCAAAATTTTCCACGACAACCTGATCGACCCAGGTACAACGCACGTTGAGCTGTTGGCACAAGGCATTGCCCAAATCGATGTTCAAACCCACCAGCTGACCTTGCTGATTACGGCTTTGAAAAGGCGGGAATTGCGCGGCGACCGCGAAACGCAGGGCGCGCGGTGATTCTTCAGCTGTCGCAGGGGCGCAAAAAACAGCGGCCAGGACCAATAAGGCAGGCGCAACAGAGACCCGTACTAAGACCACAGCGAACATCCTTTTCCAGAAAGACCAGCTTCCACGCCCCGGCCCCAAAAAACCGGGGCGAAGCCAATGTCATGCAAGCTTTCTAGAACCGACCGTAGCGCTACAAGCAGAATTATCAGCAAGCGTTGTAGGCAAATGCCGATACGGTGTACGGATTTTTAGCCTCAGCGTTTACCCATCGAACGGCGAGTACCCGGCGGAGCCATGCCTGGCGACTTGGTATGGCCGTTTTTAGCGCCATTTTTGTACCAGGGCTGGGCGGCATTCTTGGCCCCGGCCAGCTCACCCGGTTTGAACGGAAACTTGAACGCCGGGATCTCGGCTTGTTCAACGCTTGCAGCGTCGGCCGGGTCGACGAGGTCGGTCGCTTCAACAGGCGGTTGTGTCGGGGAAGTCATAAGGGCTCCGGCGCAGCTATAGGTGTAAAACCGCGAGTATACCGGGGCCGGGGCTGCAAGCGGTAAGCTTCAAGCGACAGGTTAACAACGTTAGCTGTCACGGCTGTCAGTTAGCCGTCACGATCCTGACCGGCTTATAGCGCTATAAAGCATTCATACACATTCTAACTTGCGGCTTGCAGCTAGAAACCTGCAACCGCGCCTACGGCGTAATCCCATGCACATTCAACGCAAAACTGCCCTGATAGTGGGTGTCGTCGTGGTAGTGGCGATTGCAGCCTGGGCACTGACCCGGCCGGCCAAGACCAAACTGGCGGCGCCCACCGCGATTCCGGTGCGCGTGGTCAGCGTTACGCAACAGGATGTGCCGCGGTTTGTCAGCGGTATCGGCTCGGTGCTGTCGATGCACAGTGTGGTGATTCGCCCGCAAGTCGATGGCATCCTCACCCAATTGCTGGTCAAGGAAGGCCAACGGGTCAAGGCCGGCGACCTGTTGGCGAGTATTGATGACCGTTCGATCCGCGCCAGCCTCGACCAGGCCAAGGCGCAACTCGGCGAAAGCCAGGCGCAACTGCAAGTGGCGCTGGTGAACCTCAAACGTTACAAGGAACTGAGCATCGACAACGGCGTGTCGAAGCAGACCTATGACCAGCAACAAGCGCTGGTCAACCAACTGAAGGCCACGGCGCAGGGCAATCAGGCGGCGATTGATTCGGCTCAGGTGCAGCTTTCCTACACGCAAATTCGCTCGCCGGTCACAGGTCGCGTCGGCATTCGCAATGTGGATGAAGGCAACTTCCTGCGCATGAGTGACGCCCAGGGCCTGTTTTCCGTGACGCAAATCGACCCGATCAGCGTCGAGTTCTCCTTGCCGCAACAGATGCTGCCGACCCTGCAAGGCCTGATCGCGGCGCCTGCCCAAGCCAGCGTCGATGCCTACCTGGGCGCCGACACCGACGGCCAGACCGGCGACTTGCTCGGTGAAGGCCACTTGAGCCTGATCGACAACCAGATCAGCTCCAGCACCGGCACCTTGCGCGCCAAAGCCGAGTTCACCAACGCCTCGCAGCGCCTGTGGCCGGGGCAACTGGTGACCATCAAGATTCAAACCGCCCTCGACAAAAATGCTTTGGTAGTGCCGCCGACCGTGGTGCAACGTGGCCTGGACACGCATTTTGTGTACCGGGTAAACGCTGACAAAGTTGAGGTGGTGCCGGTGCAGGTGGTCTACCAGAACAGCGACCTGAACATCATCAAGGGCGTGCAAGCCGGCGATGTGCTGGTCAGCGATGGCCAGTCGCGCCTCAAGGCCGGTGCCCAGGTCGAAGTGCTCAAGGAACCGCCGCAGGTAATTCAGACCGTCGATGCCAAGGTGCAACGATGAGCAGCCGCCTTTCGCCGTCCGCCTGGTGCGTTGACCACCCGGTCGCCACCCTGCTGCTGACCTTTGCCCTGGTGCTGTTGGGCGCCATTGCCTTCCCGCGCCTGGCCATCGCGCCTTTGCCGGAAGCGGAGTTCCCGACGATTCAGGTCAGCGCGCAATTGCCCGGCGCCAGCCCGGACACCATGGCGTCATCCGTGGCAACGCCGTTGGAGGTGCAATTCAGTGCCATCCCCGGCATGACGCAAATGACCTCCAGCAGCGCCTTGGGCTCCAGCCTGTTAACCCTGCAATTTACCCTGAGCAAAAGCATCGACACCGCAGCGCAGGAAGTGCAGGCCGCAATCAATACCGCGTCCGGCAAATTGCCCAGCGATATGCCAAGCCTGCCGACCTGGAAAAAGGTCAACCCGGCAGACAGCCCGGTGCTGATCCTCAGCGTCAGCTCCGACAGCATGCCCAGCACCGAACTGAGCGACTACATAGAAACCTTGCTGGCGCGCCAGATCAGCCAGATCGACGGTGTCGGCCAGATCAACATCACCGGCCAGCAACGCCCGGCGATTCGCGTGCAGGCCTCGCCCGACAAACTTGCGGCCATCGGCCTGACCCTGGCTGACGTGCGCGTGGCCATCCAGCAATCCAGTTTGAACCTGGCCAAGGGCGCGATTTACGGTGAGAACAGCGTGTCGACGCTGTCGACCAACGACCAGTTGTTTCACCCGGATGAATACGCCCGGTTAATCATTTCCTACAAAGACGGCGCACCGGTTCAACTGCGCGACATCGCCAAAGTCGTTAACGGTTCGGAAAACGCCTACGTGCAGGCCTGGTCCGGCGACACGCCGGGGGTCAACCTGGTGATTTCGCGCCAGCCCGGCGCCAACATCGTCGAGACCGTCGACCGTATTCAAGCCGAGCTGCCGCGCCTGCAAGGCATGTTGCCAGCCTCGGTGCAGGTCAGCGTGTTGACCGACCGCACCAAGACCATTCGCGCCTCTTTGCATGAAGTGGAAGTGACCCTGCTGATCGCCATCTTGCTGGTGGTGGCGGTGATGGCGCTGTTCCTGCGCCAGTTGTCGGCCACGCTGATTGTGTCCAGCGTGCTCGGCGTGTCGCTGATCGCCAGCTTCGCGCTGATGTATGTGATGGGCTTCAGCCTCAACAACCTCACGCTGGTCGCCATCGTGATCGCCGTGGGGTTTGTGGTGGACGACGCCATCGTGGTGGTGGAGAACATTCACCGCCACCTGGAGGCGGGCTTAAGCAAACGTGAGGCGGCGATCAAGGGCTCCAGTGAGATTGGTTTTACTGTGGTGTCGATCAGCTTCTCGCTGGTGGCGGCGTTTATTCCGCTGCTGTTCATGGGCGGCGTGGTCGGGCGGCTGTTCAAGGAGTTTGCGCTGACCGCCACCTCGACCATTTTGATTTCGGTGGTGGTCTCGCTGACGCTGGCGCCCACCCTGGCCGCGCTGTTCATGCGCGCGCCGACCCATCCTGTTCACGACAAACCGGGTTTCAGCGAACGCCTGCTGGCCGGTTATGCGCGCAACCTGCGCCGCGCGCTGGCGCATCAGCGCAGCATGCTGGCGATTTTTGCCGTGACCCTGGCACTGGCCGTGGTCGGCTACGTGTTTATCCCCAAAGGTTTCTTCCCGGTCCAGGACACCGGTTTTGTGCTGGGCACCAGCGAAGCGGCGGCGGATGTGTCGTACCCGGACATGGTCGCCAAGCACAAGGCGCTCGCCGAGATCGTCAAGGCCGACCCTGCGGTGGAGGCGTTTTCGCATTCGGTGGGCGTCACCGGCAGCAACCAGACCATCGCCAACGGCCGCTTCTGGATCGCCTTGAAAGACCGTGGTGATCGCGACGTGTCCGCCAGCCAATTCATCGACCGCATCCGCCCCAAACTGGCGAAGGTGCCAGGGATCGTGCTGTACCTGCGCGCCGGCCAGGACATCAACCTGAGCTCCGGCCCCAGCCGCGCTCAGTATCAATATGTGCTTAAAAGCAATGACGGCCCGACGCTGAACACCTGGACCCAGCGCCTGACCGAAAAACTGCGCGCCAACCCGGCCTTCCGCGACTTGTCCAACGACCTGCAACTGGGCGGCAGCATCACCCACATCAGCATCGACCGCCAAGCCGCCGCGCGCTTCGGCCTGACGGCGACCGACGTTGACCAGGCGCTGTACGACGCCTTCGGCCAGCGCCAGATCAACGAGTTCCAGACCGAGATCAACCAGTACCAAGTGGTGCTGGAACTCGACACCCAGCAACGCGGCCGAGCCGAGAGCCTGAACTACTTCTACCTGCGCTCACCGTTGACCAACGAAATGGTGCCGCTGTCGGCAGTCGCCAACGTCGACCCGCCAACCGTGGGGCCGTTGTCCATCAGCCATGACGGCATGTTCCCGGCGGCCAATCTGTCCTTCAACCTGGCGCCCGGCGTGGCGTTGGGCGATGCCGTGATCATGCTCAACCAGGCCAAGAACGAAATCGGCATGCCGGCCACTCTGATCGGCTCGTTCCAGGGCGCGGCGCAAGCGTTTCAGAGTTCATTGGCCAGCCAGCCGTGGCTGATTCTGGCCGCGCTGGTGGCGGTCTACATCATTCTGGGTGTGCTGTATGAGAGTTTTGTGCACCCGCTGACGATCATCTCGACCTTGCCCTCGGCGGGCTTGGGCGCGCTGATCATGCTCTGGCTGCTGGGCCAGGACTTTTCGATCATGGCGTTGATCGGGCTGGTGCTGCTGATCGGTATCGTCAAGAAAAACGGCATCCTGATGATCGACTTCGCCCTGGAAGCCCAGCGCGTGCGCGGGTTGCCGCCCGAGGAGGCGATTTATGAGGCATGCGTCACACGGTTTCGGCCGATCATCATGACCACCCTCGCAGCCTTGCTCGGTGCGGTGCCGCTGATGCTCGGTTCCGGGCCAGGCGCAGAACTGCGCCAGCCACTGGGTATTGCCGTGGTCGGCGGCTTGCTGGTGAGCCAAGCGCTGACGCTGTTCACCACGCCGGTCATATACTTGTACCTGGAGAAGTTTTTCCACAGGCCCAAACCAGCGCTGGCGCTGACGACCACACATTGAGGCTGAGGCCCCGCCCTGGAGCAAAAGGCTCATGCGAGTCCTGATTATTGAAGATGAAGAAAAAACCGCGGACTACTTGCACCGCGGCCTGACGGAGCAAGGCTACACCGTCGACGTGGCGCGCGAAGGCGTCGAAGGCCTGCACCTGGCGTTGGAGAACGATTACGCAGTGATCGTGCTCGACGTGATGCTGCCCGGCCTCGATGGCTTCGGCGTGTTGCGCGCATTGCGCGCGCGCAAGCAGACGCCGGTGATCATGCTGACCGCCCGCGAGCGCGTGGAAGACCGCATTCGCGGCCTGCGCGAAGGCGCGGACGATTATTTGGGCAAGCCGTTCTCGTTCCTCGAACTGGTAGCGCGCCTGCAAGCGCTGACCCGCCGCAGCGGCGGCCACGAACCGGTGCAAGTCACCGTCGCCGACCTGTGGATCGACCTGATCAGCCGCAAGGCCAGTCGCAACGGCGTGCGCCTGGACCTCACCGCCAAAGAGTTCTCGCTGCTCAGCGTGTTGGCGCGGCGCCAGGGTGAAATTCTGTCGAAAACCTCGATTGCGGAAATGGTCTGGGACATCAATTTCGACAGCGACGCCAACGTGGTCGAAGTGGCGATCAAGCGCCTGCGCGCCAAACTCGACGGGCCGTTCGAAGAAAAACTGCTGCACACCATTCGCGGCATGGGCTACGTACTGGAAAGCCGCCTGCTGCAGAACCGCGTGCTGGAGAACCACAGTGGCGGCTAACTCCATCGCGCTGCGCCTGAGCGGCATGTTCACGCTGGTGGCGCTGCTGATCTTCGTGTTGATCGGCGGCGCACTCTATCAACAGGTCGACCGTGGCTTGGGGTTGTTGCCGGGCGCCGAGTTGGATGCGCGCTACAGCGTGCTTGAATCCTCGGTCAGCCGCTTCGGCACGCCGGAGCATTGGGTGAAGATCAAGGCCAAACTCAAGCTGTTGGGCGAGGAAGACAAGCGCATCCGCTTCTGGGTGGTGAGCAGCGATCCGAACTACGAATACGGCAACCCTGATGCGCAGATACGTGCGTTCGCCGAAGGCCCGACCGGCAAGCGCGACTTGCGCCTGCCGGAGCGTGAATACCCGTTCAAGGTCTTGGTGAGCAAGTTCCCGGCCAAAGACCAACGCCCGCCGCTGCGCTTTATGATCGCCATCGACACCGAAAACTTCCGCGCCACCCAGCACCAACTGCTGATCGCGTTGATCGGCCTGGCGTTTGTCGGCGTGGTGCTGGCGGCGCTACTGGGGTTTTGGGTCTCGCGTATCGGCCTCAAGCCGCTGAGCAAACTCTCGGACGAAGCGCAGAAACTCGCGCCGCCAAAACTCTCCGGGCGCCTGCAATTGTCGCCGCTGCCGCCGGAGCTGAGCCAGTTTGTCAACTCGTTCAACGCCACGCTCGACCGCGTGGAGCAGGCCTACTCGCGCCTGGAGTCGTTCAATGCCGACGTGGCTCACGAACTGCGCTCGCCACTGACCAACTTGATCGGGCAGACCCAAGTGGCGCTGACCCGTGGCCGTTCGGCCGAGCATTATTTCGAGGTGCTGCAATCCAACCTTGAAGAGCTGGAACGCTTGCGTTCGATCATCAATGACATGCTGTTCCTGGCCAGCGCCGACCAGGGCAGCAAGGCGACCAAACTGACGCAAAGCTCGCTGGCCGATGAAGTGGCGACCACGCTCGACTACTTGGATTTCATCCTGGAAGACGCCCAAGTCAACGTGCGGGTAAACGGTGATGCCTTGGTGCACATCGAAAAAGCCCACTTGCGCCGTGCGCTGATTAATCTGCTGAGCAATGCGGTGCAGCACACCGCGCCGGGGCAGGTTATCGAGGTGAACATCGACGTGCGCGAACGTCAGGTGACGATTGGCGTGACCAACCCCGGCGAGCAGATTGCCAGCGAGCATTTGCCACGGCTGTTTGAGCGCTTTTATCGGGTGGATGCGTCGCGCAGTAACAGCGGGGCGAACCATGGGTTGGGGTTGGCGATTGTTAAAGCGATTGCGTTGATGCATGGCGGGGACGTGTTCGTGCGCAGTGAGGGCGGCGGTAATACCTTTGGCATTACCTTGCCGGTGTAGCTGACCTGAATCACAGGGCCGAACTCAGTCAAAAATGCTCCCGGCATTGGCGCTGCATTCATCAGGTAGAGCCCCATTCCTTTCAGTCTGACTGTTGCGATTTGGGCAACAGTCATTATCTTGTTACACTCCGCCCCCGCCGCTCAACTGCTTGATTTTCAAGCAAGCATGAGCGCGACGGCAAAGACAGCTTCCGCTTGCTCGAATCCACATCGACTGAATCTTAGGGCTCTAACCTGGGATTCCGTCTCAAAGCCGCTGACTCAAGCGGCTTTTTTTTGCCGCAAAAAAGGCCAGGCACACCCCCACGACATTGGCCGTTTTCGATTGATCAAAGGAGCTCCCCCAGTGAAGAACTCGCTGACGTTAACCCCACTATTCCTAGCGATCACAGCAATTATCGCCCCCCTCGCCCACGCAGCAGACGCCGCGCCGGCCGACGGTTTTATCGAAGGCTCACACCTGACGATCAACACCCGCAATTACTACATGAACCGTGACCGTCGCGACATTCACACCGATGACAGCAAAGAGTGGGGCCAGGGCTTTCTCGGCACGTTCACATCCGGCTACACCCAAGGCACAGTCGGCTTTGGCTTGGACCTCAACGCCATGCTCGGCCTGAAACTCGACGGCGGTGGCGGCACCGACGGCTCCAGCATCCTTCCCTACGGCAGTGGCGACGGTAAAGCACCCGGTTCGTTCTCGACCGCAGGCGGCACCTTGAAAATGCGTGCCCTGGACACCGAGTTGAAGGCCGGCGACCTGTTCCTGAATAACCCGGTGATCGCCGGCGGCATGACGCGCATGTTGCCGCAGACCTTTCGTGGCGTCAGCCTGACCAACCACAGCTTTGACGGCTGGATGTTCGAAGGCGGCCAGGCCAGCTTCACCAAGCTCTACAACCAGAGCGGCCACCGGCGCATCGGCACCAGCTACGGCGCGCTGCCGAACACTGCCGACAGCCAGAACCTGAACTGGGCTGGCGTGTCTTTCAGCGGCCTGCCGGGGCTGACCAGCAACCTGTATGCCTCCGAACTCAAGGACGTGTGGCACCAGTATTACTACGACCTGGATTACACCTACGCGCTGAACGACTGGGTAAGCCTCAACCCAGGCCTGCACTACTACCACACCCAGGACACCGGCCAATCGCTGCTGGGCAACATCGACAACAACACTTACAGCCTGCATTTCACCGTGGGCGTGGGCAACCACAGCGTCACCGCCGCCTACCAGCGGGTACACGGCGACACGCCGTTCGACTACATCACCCAGGGCGACAGCGTGTACCTGGACAACTCCCAGCAGTACTCGGATTTCAACGGCCCCAACGAGCGTTCGTGGAAACTCAAGTACGCCTACGATTTCGCCGGCCTCGGCGTGCCTGGGCTGACGTCTGCCGTGTCGTATATCAGCGGCAAGACCGACCTCACCAAAGTCGACCCCAACAGCCGTGGCTACAGCACGTGGTACAGCGCTGATGGCAAAGACGCCAAGCATTGGGAACGCGACATCGACGTGAAATACGTGGTGCAAGGCGGTAAGGCGAAGAACTTGGCGGTACGCCTGCAGTGGGCCGAAAACCGTGGGAGTAACGGCTATTCGGCGGTGGACCGGGATGTGGATGAATACCGGGTGATCGTGGACTATCCGATCAACGTGTTCTAAACCGCGGCGGTTTCTTGCAAAGCAGTGAATCAATTTTCGTCGCGTAGAACTAAACTGCCAGCATCTTCACTGCTGAAGTCTGCGCGATGAGTCAACGCCCTGCTCGTACACCGCCTGCACTCCCGGAAATTCTGCTGATTCTGGGCAGTGGCCTCACTGTCATCGTGATTGTGATTATCGTCGCGGCGTTGCTGATTCGTGAACACGCCAGCACCCTGCGGGCGGCCACGCGCTCAACCACCAATATTGCCCAACTGATCAACGCCGATGTGCTGCGTAACGTCGAGCTCTACGACCTTGCCCTTAAGGGACTGATCCAGGCAAAACAACGCGAAGACTTGTCGCAGGTGCCCGCCGACATCCAGCACTTGGTGCAATTTGACCTCTCTACGGCTGCGCCCTTCAAGGGCGAAGTGCTGTTGCTGGACGCGAATGGCGCGGTCGCCGCTGATTCATCTACCCTCAAGCCCACCTCGCGCAACTTTGCCAACCGCGATTATTTCCAGGTACACGCAAATGACGCGCAGGCGGGTTTGTTTATCAGCCGACCGTTCAAGATCCACTGCGATTGCGAGCAGGTCTGGCGCATCGCATTCAGTCGTCGCGTGTCTGGCCCCAACGGTGAATTCGCCGGCGTTGCAGTGGCGACCATGCGCCTGGCGTACTTCGACCAGCTATTCAGCAGCCTCACCATTGGCAACGGCAGCACCGTGAACCTGCTGAGCAGCAACGGCATTCTGTTGGCCCAGCAGCCGCTGCTCGAACGCGACATGATCAACAAGGACCTCAGCGATCGGCCGAATTTCAAGCGCATGCTGCGTGAAGGCAGCGGGAGCTTCCAAGCTATCTCGACCACCAGCGGCAAGGAACGTTTTTACACCTTCACCACGGTCGGGGAGCTGCCGCTGATTGTGGTGGTGGCGCTGTCCAGTGAAGACGTACTCGCGCCCTGGAAGCGCGCCACCTGGCTGACCAGCGGGGCCACCGGCGTACTCTGCATCGGCCTGTTGTGGTTAACGTGGATGCTGCGCCTTGAGCTGCGCCGCCGCCATCGCGCCGAACAGGTGCTGTCAGAACTGGCAGCCACCGATGCCCTGACCGGCCTGGCCAACCGTCGCACCCTTGATGAACGCCTGCGCCTGGAATGGGACCGCGCACAGCGCTCGACTGAGCCAATGGCGCTGTTGATGATCGACGTGGACCACTTCAAAGCCTTCAACGACCGCCATGGTCACCACGGTGGCGACGAGGCATTGCGCACGGTTGCCCAGGTGATCGGCAGCAATATCCGCCGCCCCGCCGACCTGGCCGCGCGCTATGGCGGCGAGGAGTTCGCGGTGGTATTGCCGCATACCGACCTGACGGGTGCCTGGGTGATCGCCGAGCACATCCGCAGCAGTGTCGAGCTGTTGCCACTGGTGGCCGACGCTGAACGGCCGATTACCGTGAGTATCGGCATGAGCATCTGGGAGAAACACAGCCGCACGTCGTTGGAGGCGCTGCTGCTGAGTGCGGATCAGGCGCTGTATGAGGCTAAACGCAGCGGGCGCAATCGGATCGTCGACGCCACGACTGCGTGAATCAGGCACCCGTAACGTGTGGCGAGCCACAGTGCATGAATTTTCGGCAATAAAAAAAGGCCACCCGAAGGCAGCCTTTTAAAACTAAAGAAAAGAGAGTTGTTACTTACACCGCCGCGACGGGACGCATGTAAGAGATCGGTGCGGTGCTGGCATCTTCGAAGGTCACGACTTCCCAAGCGTCTGTCTGAGCAATCAACTTGCGCAGCAGCTGGTTGTTAAGGGCATGGCCCGACTTGAAGCCTTTGAACTCGCCTATCAGGCTATTGCCCAGCAGGTAGAGGTCACCGATTGCATCGAGGATTTTATGCTTCACGAATTCGTCTTCATAGCGAAGGCCGTCTTCGTTCAGTACACCATCCGCGTCGACCACAATGGCGTTTTCAACGCTGCCGCCGAGTGCGAGGTTGTGCTTGCGCAGGTACTCGATGTCACTCATGAAACCAAAGGTACGGGCGCGGCTGACTTCTTTTACAAACGAAGTACTGGAAAAATCCACGCTTGCACTTTGCACGCGGTCACGGAATACCGGGTGATCGAAATCGATCTCAAAGCTCACTTTAAAGCCTTCGAACGGGACGAAGGTGGCGCGCTTGTCGCCGTCTTCTACTGTCACTTCCCGCAGAATGCGAATGAACTTCTTGGCTGCGTCCTGTTCTTCCAGGCCGGCAGATTGAATCAAGAATACGAAGGGTCCAGCGCTGCCATCCATGATCGGGACTTCGGACGCGGAGAGCTCGACGTAGGCGTTATCGATGCCCAGGCCAGCCATGGCCGAGAGCAAGTGCTCCACCGTGTCCACTTTGACGTCACCGTTGACCAACGTGGTCGACATCGTGGTTTCGCCAACATTTTCCGCGCGAGCAGGAATCTGCACCACAGGGTCCAGGTCGGCACGAACAAACACGATGCCGGTGTCGACAGGTGCAGGTTTGAGGGTCAGGTATACCTTCTCCCCGGAGTGCAGACCTACACCTGTGGCACGGATAATATTCTTCAGGGTGCGTTGTTTAATCATGGCTTGGACCGCTTGAGCGCAAATTGCGAACTGGTATCAACAAAGGCTGGCGATAATAGCAGACCAGACCTTTGCTGAACACCAATCACCTTCATAGCCCTGATACATTCCATCAATCGGCCTGACGACGCAGGAATGCCGGGATGTCCAGGTAATCCAAGTCATCTTGTGGATTCGGGCTACGCGAGGCCGCAGCACCGGCCTGAGCCTGGTTGCGCATCACGGTAGGACGGTCCAGATCACGGTAGTTAACCGACGGCAGTTCCTGGCGCGAAGGCGCTGGAGCCGCAGCCGATTGGCTGGCGTGGCTGTTGTGGCCGGTGTGAACGGTATTGTCGATGACCTTCACAGGCTTCTCGATTTTTGCGCCCAGGCCGGTAGCAACCACGGTCACGTGCAGCTCGTCGCGCATGTCCGGGTCGATAACGGTGCCGACCTTGACCATGGCGTGCTCGGAAGCGAAGGCTTCGATGATGCTACCCACGTCGGAGTACTCACCCAGGGACAGGTCAGGGCCGGCGGTGATGTTCACCAGGATGCCGCGTGCACCTTGCAGGTTCACGTCTTCGAGCAACGGGTTGCGAATCGCAGCTTCAGTGGCTTCACGTGCACGGTTAGGACCGCTGGCGCAGCCAGTGCCCATCATCGCCATGCCCATTTCGCTCATGACGGTACGTACGTCGGCGAAGTCGACGTTGATCATGCCCGGGCGCTTGATGATGTCGGAGATACCGCGAACGGCACCGGCCAGTACATCGTCAGCCTTGGCGAAAGCCGACAGCAGGCTGGCGTCCTTACCCAGGATGGTCAGCAGCTTCTCGTTGGGAATGGTGATCAACGAGTCGACGCTTTCAGACAGCAGACGGATGCCTTCGTCGGCGATCTGCATACGCTTGCGGCCTTCGAACGGGAACGGACGCGTCACGACAGCAACGGTCAGAATCCCCATTTCCTTGGCCACTTCGGCAATGATCGGGGCTGCACCGGTACCGGTACCGCCGCCCATGCCGGTGGTGATGAACACCATGTTTGTGCCTTGCAGCACTTCAGCAATACGCTCGCGGTCTTCCAGCGCGGCTTGACGGCCGACTTCCGGGTTGGCGCCAGCGCCGAGGCCCTTGGTCACCGCAGTGCCCAATTGCAGGATGGTCCGCGCGCCGATGCTTTTCAGCGCTTGGGCATCAGTGTTGGCGCAGATGAATTCAACGCCTTCAATGTTGCTCTTGACCATATGGTTGACAGCGTTGCCGCCGCCACCGCCGACACCGATCACTTTGATGACCGGGCTTGCGGGGATGTTGTCTACGAGTTCGAACATGTTCCCTCTCCTTTCGTTATCTCTAGTTTTTTCGCCTACTGCTTTACATCAGCTACAAGTTGCAAGCTATTAGCTGCAAGCTTGAAGCGTGTTACTTGAAGCTTGCGGCTTGACGCTTGCCGCTGCTTCTTTAAAAATTGCCTTTGACCCAAGCCTGCAGCCGTTCGAACAACGGCGCTTTCGCTTCGTCGTCGCTGCGGTAGCTGTCACGGATGCTCGGGCCCGACAGGGAAATGCCGTCGGTCTGCTTTTGCAGCCCGTACAACAGCAAGCCCACGCCGGTCGAATAAATAGGGTTGCGCACCACATCGCCGAGGCCTTTGACGCCATGCGGAACGCCCAGGCGCACCGGCATGTGGAAGATTTCTTCGGCCAGTTCGACTGCGCCTTCCATCTTCGAGGTGCCACCGGTCAACACGATGCCGGCCGGGATCAAATCTTCGTAGCCGCTGCGGCGCAGTTCAGCCTGAATCAGCGTGAACAGCTCGTCGTAGCGTGGCTCGACCACTTCGGCCAATGCCTGGCGCGACAGCTCGCGCGGCGGACGGTCGCCGACGCTTGGCACTTTGATGGTTTCACCGGCACCGGCCAGTTTGGCCAGGGCGCAGGCGTAGCGAATTTTGATTTCTTCGGCGTACTGGGTCGGGGTACGCAGCGCCATGGCGATGTCGTTGGTGACCTGGTCGCCGGCAATCGGGATCACCGCGGTATGACGAATCGCACCCTCGGTGAAGATCGCGATGTCGGTGGTGCCGCCGCCGATGTCGACCAGGCACACGCCGAGTTCTTTTTCGTCGTCGGTCAGTACCGAGTAAGCCGAGGCCAACTGCTCAAGAATGATGTCGTCGATTTCGAGGCCGCAGCGACGCACACATTTTTCAATGTTCTGCGCTGCGTTAACGGCGCAGGTCACCACGTGAACCTTGGCTTCCAGGCGTACGCCCGACATGCCCAGCGGCTCGCGAACGCCTTCCTGGTTGTCGATCACGTAGTCCTGCGGCAGGGTGTGCAGCACGCGCTGGTCGGCCGGGATCGCCACGGCCTGGGCGGCGTCAAGCACGCGCTCAAGGTCGGCCGCGCTGACTTCGCGGTCGCGGATCGCCACGATGCCGTGGGAATTCAGGCTGCGGATATGGTTGCCGGCAACGCCGACGAACGCCGAGTGAATCCGGCAACCGGCCATCAGCTGCGCTTCTTCAATCGCGCGCTGGATCGATTGCACGGTGGACTCGATGTTCACCACCACGCCCTTCTTCAGGCCACGGGACGGATGCGTGCCAATACCGACGATTTCGATCGTGCCGTCTTCCCCGACCTCGCCCACCAGCGCCACCACCTTGGAGGTGCCGATATCGAGACCGACGATCATTTTGCCGCTTTGCACGTTTGCCATGGGTCCTGCCTCTTCTTAATTCTTCGCGACAGCGGGTTGCGCTGCCGTGGGCGCAGCCGGTTCACGCCAGCCGACGGCAAGGCCGTTGGCGTAACGCAGGTCGACGCTCGCAATGTTCGTAATCTGTTCTTTCAAGGTCTTGTCATAGATGGCAATAAAGCGGCGCATCTTTTCCACCAAGCGGTCGCGTCCCAGCAACAACTCGATACCCGGGCCGGAACTGCCTGCCCCGGTGGTCAAAAACCAGCTACCCCGTTCACGCAGTTCCAGGCGTGCAATGGAGAAGCCCAGCGGCCGCAGCATCTGGCTCAAGGCCTGGTACTGCTGCATCACTTGCTGTTGCGCCCGCTGCGGCCCGAACAACTGCGGCAGGTGCTCGTAGTTGGCCAGTTCACGCGGGGTGAACGCCTGGCCCTGGTTGTTCAACAGCGCTTCATCACCCCAACGGGCCACGGGCAGTTGTTCTTCCAGGCGGATCGTCACTTGGTCCGGCCATACGCGGCGGACTTCGGCGTGAGCGATCCACGGCATCTGTTCCAGCTCTGAGCGCATACCGGCCAGGTCGATGGTGAAGAAGCTCGCCGCCAGGTACGGGCCGATACGCTGCTGCACCGCTTGCTGGCTGATGTAACTCAAGTCGCCCTGCACGCTGATCTTGGTGATCGGGCGGTCGGCATACGGCAACAAACGCTGTGCGCCTTCGTAAGTACCGAAGCCCAACACCACCAGCAACACCGGCCAGAACAGCGCTTTGATAAAACCAAAGTTGGCTTTGGGCAGGCGCGCCGACATCGGCTCTTTAGCCACCATTCGGCTGGCACCCCGTGGCACCGGCTTGCGGCCGGGTGCTTGTGGGGGCTGATGACGAAGCGATGCGCCGTTCATGTTCTTAGCCTCTAGGCTCAATGCTTGCCGCTAGAATCGCCAGCACCAACTGCTGGAAATCCAGACCGGCTGCACGGGCTGCCATGGGTACCAGGCTGTGGTCGGTCATGCCGGGAGCAGTGTTGACTTCAAGGAACCAGAAATTCCCTTGGTCATCCTGCATCACGTCTGCCCGCGCCCAACCGGCGATACCCAGCGCCTCACAGGCTTTCGCCGTGAGGTCCATCAATTCCTGTTCCTTGTCTGCGTCGAGGCCACACGGAATCCGGTACTGAGTATCGGAAGCCACGTACTTGGCGTCGTAGTCATAAAAGGTATGGGGCGTGCCCAATGCGATAGGCGGCAATACCTGGCCACGCAGGGTAGCGATGGTGAACTCGGGACCTTGAATCCACTGTTCCACCATCACTTGCGAATCATAGGTACTTGCCGCTTTCCATGCGTCGATCAATTCGGCGGCCGAGTTCACTTTGGCCATGCCGATACTGGAGCCTTCATGGGCTGGTTTGACGATCAAAGGCAGGCCCAGTTCCTTGGCTGCAGAAATACAATCGTCTTCGCTGCACAGAACACTGTGACGCGGTGTAGGAATGCCCAAGCTGTGCCACACCTGCTTGGTGCGCAGCTTGTCCATGGCCAGTGCCGAGGCAAGAATGCCGCTGCCGGTGTAAGGAATACCGGCGCACTCCAGCAAGCCCTGCATGCTGCCGTCTTCACCGCCACGGCCGTGCAAAATAATGAAGGCGCGGTCGATTTTTTCAGCTTGCAGGCGGGCGAGAAAATCATCGCCCACGTCGATACCGAACGCATCCACACCGCCGCTCAGCAGTGCTTCAAGCACCGCATTGCCGGACTTGAGCGACACTTCGCGCTCAGCGCTCTTGCCGCCGAACAACACCGCTACGCGGCCGAAGTCGGCAGGCGTAATAGTGGAAAACAGGCTGTGGTAATTCATGCTCATTTCGACGTCCCCTGCACAGCGGCGAACAACGGGCTCGCGAGCAATTTAGGCGCAAGGCCGCCGATGTCGCCGGCACCCTGGCACAGCAAGATGTCACCGGCACGCAGCAGCGGCTTGACGATCGGCGCCAGGTCTACACCACGCTCGATATAGATCGGGTCCAACTGGCCGCGCTGACGGATGCTGTTGCACAGCTTGCGGCTGTCGGCGCCCGGAATTGGCTCTTCACCGGCCGGGTAGACTTCCATCAACAGCAGCACGTTGGCATCGGCCAATACATTGACGAAATCGTCATACAGGTCGCGCGTACGGCTGTAGCGGTGCGGCTGGTAAACCATCACCAAGCGGCGCTCCGGCCAACCACCGCGTACGGCTTTGATCACCGCGGCGACTTCGGTTGGGTGGTGACCGTAATCGTCGACCAGCATCACGTCGCCGCCGTCTACCGGCAGTTGGCCGTAGACCTGGAAGCGACGGCCGACACCGGCGAAGCGCGACAGGCCTTCGACGATGGCTTCATCACTGACGCCTTCATCGGAAGCGATGCAGATGGTCGCCAGGGAGTTAAGTACGTTGTGGTTGCCCGGCATGTTCACCGACACATCCAACGGCTCGCGGTCTGGGCGCAGCACGGTGAAGTAGGTTTGCATGCCTGCCTGGCGCACATTGATCGCGCGCACGTCGGCGTCTTCGCTGAAGCCGTAAGTCACGGTCGGACGTTTGACCAGCGGCAGAATTTCGCGCACCACCGGGTCGTCCAGGCACACCACGGCCAAGCCATAGAACGGCAGGTTGTGCAGGAACTCGACGAAGGTTTTCTTCAACTTGTTGAAGTCACCGTCGTAGGTCGCCATGTGGTCTTCGTCAATGTTGGTGACCACCGCAACCATCGGCTGCAGGTGCAGGAAGCTTGCGTCACTTTCATCGGCTTCGGCGATCAGGTAACGGCTGGTGCCGAGCTGGGCATTGGTGCCCGCGGCATTCAGACGGCCACCGATCACGAATGTCGGGTCCAAACCACCGGCGGCGAACACCGACGCGATCAGGCTGGTGGTGGTGGTTTTGCCGTGCGTACCGGCCACGGCGATGCCGTGGCGATAGCGCATCAGCTCGGCGAGCATTTCGGCACGCGGCACCACCGGAATACGCCGCTCAAGGGCCGTCGCGACTTCCGGGTTGGAGGTGTTCACGGCGCTTGAAACCACCAGTACATCAGCTTCGGCAGCGTTCTCGGCACGGTGGCCGATGAAGATGTGTGCGCCAAAGGTTTTCAGGCGGTCGGTGACCGGCGACTCTTTCAAGTCAGAGCCGGACACCTGGTAGCCGAGGTTCAGCAGAACTTCGGCAATCCCGCACATGCCCACACCGCCGATGCCGACGAAGTGGATGCGACGGATGCGGCGCATTTCCGGCTGTGGCATGGCTTTCTGATTCTCAACCATGGGCCACCTCCAGGCAAATATCGACCACGGTGCGGGTTGCGTCAGGTTTGGCCAGGCGGCTTGCGGTGCTCGCCATGCTGTTGAGTCGTTCCGGTTGCATCAAAACCTCGGTCAGGCGTGCCGCCAAATCAGCGGCGCCAGTCGTTCTTTGCGGCAGCAGGAAGGCAGCGCCCTCCCCGGCCAAATATTCGGCGTTGCGGGTCTGGTGATCGTCGATCGCGTGGGGCAAAGGCACCAGCAAGGACGGCAGACCGGCGGCGGCCAGTTCACTGACGGTCAGCGCGCCGGAGCGGCAAACCACCAGGTCGGCCCAGCCATAGGCTTGGGCCATGTCTTTGATGAAGGGCTGCACATTGGCCTCAACACCGGCTTCGCGATAACGCGTTGCGGTGACTTCAGCATGCTGCTTGCCAGCCTGATGGAACACGTGCGGACGCACTTCCAGCGGGAGTTGCGCCAGCGCTTCAGGCAGCAATTTGTTCAAGGGCTCGGAGCCCAGGCTTCCGCCCAGGATCAACAAGTTCGCCTTGCGCCCGACCAGTGCTTCGCGGGCGATGCCCATGAACAGTTCGGTACGCACCGGGTTACCGGTGGTGCGCAATTTGCCCGAGGCGCTAAAGGTCTTCGGAAACGCTTCACACACCCGCGCGGCCAACGGCACCAGCAAGCGGTTGGCGGTGCCGGCAACGGCGTTCTGTTCGTGCACGATCACCGGCACGCCGGCGAGCTTGGCTGCCACGCCACCAGGGCCGGTCACGTAACCGCCGAAACCGAGCACGCACACCGGCTGCAATTGGCGAATCACTTTGCGCGCTTGCCACACGGCCTTGAGCAACACAAACGGCGCCTTGAGCAGGGACAATTTGCCCTTGCCACGCAAGCCGGTGACGTTGATCAGGTGCAGCGGCAAACCAGCGTTTGGCACCAATTCGTTTTCGATACCGCGCGGTGTGCCCAACCAGTGCACGCTGTAGCCACGGTTCTGGAATTCACGCGCACACGCCAGGGCCGGGAACACATGGCCCCCGGTGCCGCCCGCCATGATCAGCACGTTAGCGCCCATGGTTCGGCTCCTCGGCGAAGTCGCTTTCGCTGAACTCCATCTCTTCGCTGCCCAAGTGGGTTCGACTCTCCCACTCGATGCGCAGCAACAAACCGAGACACGCGCAGCAAATCACCAACGAACTGCCGCCGTAACTGAGGAACGGCAAGGTCAGGCCCTTGGTCGGCAGCAGGCCGACGTTCACACCGATGTTGATCAGGAACTGGCCGATCCACAGGAACGACAAGCCGTACGCCACGTACGCGGCGAAATACTGTTTGGCCTTCTCGGCCCACAAGCCGATGTACATGCCGCGTACACACACGAACACGAACAGCGCGACGGTGCAAAGCGAACCGACTACGCCGAGCTCTTCGGCGAGTACCGAGAACACAAAGTCGGTGTGCGCTTCCGGCAGGTAGAACTGCTTCTGCACGCTGTTGCCCAAACCCACGCCCAACCATTCGCCGCGACCGAAAGCGATCAAGGCCTGGGTCAACTGGTAGCCAGAACCGAACTGGTCGGACCACGGGTCGGTAAAGGTAATCAGACGGGCCATGCGGTAAGGTTGCGCCTGCACCAGCACCGTCACGGCGGCCACGGCCAACACCACCATCAAAGTGAAGCGGAACAGGCCCACGCCACCGAGAAACAGCATCGCTGCGGCCGCGCCCATCATCACGACGGTGGCACCGAAGTCGGGCTCCATCAGCAACAGGCCGGCCATTGGCAGCAGCACGATGAACGGTTTGAAAAAGCCCATCCAGCTTTCGCGGACTTCTTTCTGGCGGCGTACCAGGTAACCGGCGAGGTAGATCACCACGAACACCTTGGCAATTTCCGATGGCTGCACGTTGAACGCACCGAAGCCGATCCAGCGCATCGAACCGTTCACCTCGCGCCCGATGCCCGGCAGGATCACCATGATCAGCAGGCCGAACGCACCGATCAGCATCAACCAACCCAGGCGCTGCCAGGTGGCGATGGGAATCATCATGGTGACAATGCACGCACCGAGGCCAATCACCAGGTACACCAAGTGACGGATCATCATGTATAGGGTGTTGCCCGACTGCACGGCGGCCACTTCGGAGGACGCCGAGGTGATCATCACCAGGCCTAGGCCGAGCAGCGCGAGGCAACCGGCAAGCATCGGGAAATCAAGGTCGATGCCACGCCCGGTGATGATCGGCGACGGATACGGCTTGATGATATTTCTGAAATTCATGCCAAGGCCTCCACGGCGCGGGCGAACAGCTGGCCGCGCTCTTCGTAGTGCTTGAACATGTCGAAACTGGCGCACGCCGGCGACAGCAGCACCGCATCGCCTGGCTGAGCCAGGGCTTTGCAGTGGGCAATTGCATCGTCCAAAGAGGTCGCGCGAATTTGCGGCACCGCGTCGCCGAGGGCGGCGGCGATCAAATCGGCATCGCGACCGATCAGCACCACAGCGCGGCAATGCGCAGCCACAGGACCTTTAAGGTCCTTGAAGTCGGCGCCTTTGCCGTCGCCACCGGCGATCAGCACCAGCTTGCCGTCGATGTCGGCACCCAAGCCTTCGATGGCAGCCAATGCGGCGCCGACATTGGTGGCTTTGGAGTCGTTGTAATAGCTGACGCCGTTGAGGTCGCGTACCCATTGGCAGCGATGCTCAAGCCCGCCGAACGTGCGCAAGCTGGACAGCATGGCATCGAACGGCAGGCCGACGGAATGCCCCAAAGCCAAAGCCGCGAGGGCGTTGGACTGGTTATGCGCGCCACGGATTTTCAGCTCGCGCACCGGCATCAGGTTCTGGAATTCGAAGGCCAGGTATTTCTCGCCGTTCTCTTCGCGAATGCCGAAAGCTTTGAAGTCGGGCTTGCTCAGGCCGAAGGTCCAGCACGGCAGGCCCTCGCCCATCAACGGACGGCTGAGGGCATCCTGACGGTTGACCACCACTTGCCGGGCGCCACGGAAGATCCGGTGCTTGGCCAGGTGATAAGCCGGCAGGCCGCTGTAGCGGTCCATGTGGTCTTCGCTGACGTTCAACACGGTGGCCACTTCAGCGCCGAGGTCATGGGTGGTTTCCAGTTGGAAACTCGACAGCTCCATCACGTACAGCTCGACGTCGTCACTCAGCAAGTCCAGCGCTGGTGTGCCGAGGTTGCCGCCCACGGCCACGCGCTTGCCGGCCGCAGCCGCCATGTCGCCAACCAGTGTGGTCACAGTGCTTTTCGCGTTCGAACCGCTGATGGCCACAATCGGCGCCTTCGCGTTACGCGCGAACAGGTCAATATCGCCAGAGAGCTTCACGCCACGCGCCGCTGCAGCTTGCAGAGCGGGTGTCGCCAGGGCCAGGCCAGGGCTCACGTAGAGCTCGTCGGCGCGGCACAGAAACTCGACGTCCAGTTCGCCACAACGCACTTCCACGTGCGGGTAGTCACGGCGCAGCGTGACCAGCTCCGGTGGATTTTCCCGCGTATCGGCCACGGCAAACGACGTGCCCCGGTTCGCCAGGAAGCGAACCAGGGACATGCCGCTCTTGCCGAGGCCGACAACGATGCGGAAGTGGTCTGAAGCGATCAGGGACACTCGTTTCTACCTCAGTTTCAGGGTGGCAAGGCCGACCAATACCAGAATCACGGTGATGATCCAGAAACGGACAATCACGCGCGGCTCGGGCCAGCCCTTGAGTTCAAAGTGGTGATGAATCGGCGCCATGCGAAATACCCGGCGCCCGGTCAATTTGAAGGAGGCCACCTGGATGACCACCGACAGGGTTTCCATCACGAACACACCGCCCATGATGAACAGCACGATTTCCTGGCGGACGATCACCGCGATGGTGCCCAAGGCTGCGCCCAGCGCCAGTGCGCCGACGTCGCCCATGAAAACTTGCGCCGGGTAGGTGTTGAACCACAGGAACCCGAGGCCGGCACCGATCAGCGCGCCGCAGAACACAATCAGCTCACCCGCGCCCGGTACATATGGGATCAGCAGGTATTCGGCGAATTTCACGTTACCCGACAGGTAGCAGAAAATGCCCAGCGCACCGCCGACCATCACGGTCGGCATGATCGCCAAACCGTCGAGGCCGTCGGTCAGGTTGACCGCGTTGCTGGAGCCGACGATCACAAAGTAGGTCAGCACCACAAAACCGATGCCCAGCGGGATGCTGGCGTCTTTGAGCATCGGGATGATCAAGGTGGTCTCGACTGCGCTCGGCGCCGTCGTGTAAAGGAAGATCGCGGCGGCGAGGCCAAACACCGACTGCCAGAAATACTTCCAGCGGCTTGGCAGCCCTTTGGAGTTTTTCTCGATCACTTTGCGGTAGTCGTCCACCCAGCCGATGGCGCCGAACAACAGGGTCACCAGCAACACCGTCCAGACGTAACGGTTGTGCAAGTCAGCCCAGAGCAAGGTGCTGATGCCGATGGACGACAGGATCAGCGCGCCGCCCATGGTCGGGGTGCCGGATTTGGACAGGTGCGACTGCGGGCCGTCATTACGAACCGATTGACCAATTTGCAGGTTCTGCAGGGTGCGGATCATCCACGGCCCCAGGAACAGCGACAGAGACAGCGCGGTCAGCACACCCAGAATCCCGCGCAGGGTCAGGTACTGAAAGACCGCAAAGCCTTTGTGGAACTGTTGCAGATACTCAGCCAGCAGCAGCAGCATTAATGTTTCTCCGTACTTGAGCCACACAAAGCCGCGACGACGTTTTCCATCACCGCGCTGCGCGATCCCTTGATCAAAATAGTGGTGTGTGGGTCTTGCTCAGCCGCACTCAGCGCCTGAATCAACTCGGCTTGGGTCGCAAAATGCCGCGCACCCAGGCCGAATGCATCAACCGCGTGTGCCATGTTCGGGCCGACCGCATACAGGGCGTCGACCTTATCGCTGGCGTAGGCACCGACTTCGCGATGGCCTTGCTCAGCCCAATCGCCCAGCTCGCCGATGTCACCGAGTACCAAAACCTTGCGCCCGGCAAACGTTTTGAGCAGGTCAACAGCGGCATTAACCGAGGACGGGTTGGCGTTGTAGGTGTCGTCGATCACGCGCATGCCGTTGCTCGCCAGTTGCGCGACCGTGCGGCCCTTGACCGGCTGCACCGCGCCCAAGCCGGTGGCGATACCGAACAGCGACACACCCAGGGCGTGCGCAGCAGCAGCAGCGGCCAAGGCATTGGCGACGTTATGGTTGCCGAGCAAATTCAGTTGCACGTGTTCGTTACCTTGCGGGGTGTGCAAGGTAAACGAAGGGCAACCACGCGCATCGACGGTGACAGCCGAGGCGTGAACATCAGCCGCCGCGTTGAGCACGGCAAACGTCAAGACCTTGCGCCCGGCGGCGCGTACACGCCAGGTTTCGAAAGCCTTGTCGTCGAGGTTCAATACGGCAGTGCCCGAAGCATCAAGGCCTTCAAGGATTTCGCCCTTGGCTTCGACGATTTTTTGCGGGCCGCCGAACTCGCCAACGTGCGCAGTACCGGCGTTGTTGATAATTGCTACGTGGGGCTTGGTCAGCGCCACGGTGTAGGCGATTTCGCCGACGCGCGAAGCACCCAGCTCGATCACCGCCGCCGTATGTTCCGGGGCCAGTTCGAGCAGGGTCAGCGGCGCGCCGAAATCATTGTTCAGGTTGCCACGGGTCGCCAATACCGGCCCACGCGTACGCAGAATACCGGCCAGCAATTCCTTGACCGTGGTTTTGCCGCTGGAGCCAGTGACTGCCGCAACCGGCTTGTTAAAGGCGGCGCGGTTCAGTGCACCGAGTTGCCCAAGGGCCAGGCGAGTGTCGGCGACCAACAATTGCGGCAAGGTCGAATCTGCCACTTCACGCTGCACCAAAGCTGCGACGGCACCTTTGGCGGCGACTTCATTCAGGTAGTCGTGACCATCGAAACGCGGGCCCGTCAGCGCGACAAACAATTGCCCCGGCTGGATGTTACGGCTGTCGATACTGACGCCGTCGAAGCTGCAATCGCTCGACACTACGCGGGCCGACAGGGCCAGGGTCAGTTCGCTGAACTTCATCGCTTTAAGCATGGGCAAGCTCCCAGGCAGCCAGGGCGCGCTCGGCCTCGACCAGATCGGAGAAAGCCTGGCGTTCGCCGTTGATTTCCTGGTAGTCCTCGTGGCCTTTACCGGCCAGTACCACCACGTCATCGGCGCTGGCGCCGGCGATCAGTTGGGCAATGGCTGCGCCGCGACCGGCGACGAAGGTCACCTTGGACGCGTCGTTAAAGCCTGCACGAATGTCGTCGAAAATCTGGCTTGGGGCTTCGCTGCGCGGGTTGTCGTCGGTCACCAGCACGCCATCGGCCAAGCGCTCGACAATCTCGGCCATCAATGGGCGTTTGCCGCGATCACGGTCACCGCCGCAGCCGAACAGGCAAAGCAATTTGCCCTTGGCGTGAGGGCGCAGGGCTTCGAGGACTTTTTCCAGCGCGTCCGGGGTGTGCGCGTAATCGACCACCACCAGCGGCTGGGTGCCGCCACCCAAACGCTGCATGCGACCGACCGGGCCTTCGAGCTTGGGCAGCACACGCAGGATTTCATCGAGCGCGTAATCCAGGCCGAGCAGCGCGCCGATGGCGGCAAGCACGTTGCTCAGGTTGAAGCGCCCGAGCAAGGTGCTGCGCAAGTGATGCTCGCCTTGTGGCGTGACCAACGTGGCGCGCACGCCTTCGTCGTTAAATTGGGCTTCGCGGCAATACAGGTAAGCGCTGGCGTCTTCCAGGCTGTAGCTGATCAGGCGCGCCTCGCTGTCTTCGGCAGCCAACTGGCGACCGAATGCGTCATCGAGGTTGACCACTCGGCACTTCAAATCATTCCAGGCAAACAGCTTGGCCTTGGCCGCGGCATAGGCCTGCAGGGTGCCGTGGTAATCCAGGTGGTCGCGCGACAAGTTGGTCATCACCGCCACGTCAAAGGCCAAGGCCGTAACGCGCCCCTGGTCGAGGCCGTGGGAGGAGACTTCCATGGCGACCGCCTTGGCACCGGCCTTTTTCAGGTCGGCCAAGGTGGCTTGCACCGCAATCGGGTTGGGCGTGGTGTGCATGCCGCTTTGCAGCGCGCCATAAAAGCCGGTGCCCAGCGTGCCGACAATGCCGCAGTGCTGGCCCAGCAGGTCAAGCGCTTGCGCGACCAGTTGGGTCACACTGGTTTTGCCATTGGTGCCGGTCACGCCCACCAGGTTCAATTGTCGGCTCGGGTCGCCATAAAAACGCCCGGCAATATCCGACAGTTGCGCCGCCAGGCCTTTGACCGGAATCAACGGCACGTCGGTGATCGGCAGCACAGTGGCCCCTTCCACTTCATACGCCACTGCCGCCGCACCGCGTTGCAACGCATCGGCAATGTGCGCACGGCCATCGAACTTGCCGCCAGGCACCGCCAGGAACAGGTCACCGGCGCGCACATTACGGCTGTCCAGGCTCAACTCGCGAATCAGCAGATCGCGGCCGGCATGTGCAAAAATCTTGTTCAAGCTAAGTGACATCAGCCGCGCCCTCCATTGGCTTTGGCAGCAGCGGCCGGTGGCCCGGCGTTCGCCTGTTGAGTCGGCGGCAGGTTGTCCGGCGTGATGTTCATCAGGCGCAGGGTGCCGGACATCACTTTGCTGAACACCGGCGCCGAGACCAGGCCACCGAAGTAGCCGGCCTTGCTCGGCTCATCAATCACGACCACGATGGCGTAGCGCGGGTCGCTCATCGGGCCGAAGCCTGCGAACAGCGAACGATAAGAGTTTTCGGCATAGCCCTTGGTGCCCACCGAAGTTTTACGCGCGGTACCGGACTTGCCTGCCACGTGATACGCCGGCACCTGCGCACGGAAGACGCCGCGCGGTGCTTCGATCACTTGTTGCAGCATGCCTTGCATGGTCTTGGCGACGTTTTCCGGAATCACCTGGGTGGCTTTCGGCGCTTCGTCTACGTGGATCAGACTTAAAGGAACCATCCGACCGTTATTGGCCAATACAGAGAAGGCATGCGCCAGTTGGATCGCGGTCACCGACAGGCCGTAGCCATAGGACAGCGTGGCGGTCTCGGCTTTTTTCCAGTCGCGGTAGTTCGGCAGGTTGCCCACGCGCTCGCCCGGGAAGTCGAGACCGGTGGGTTGGCCCAAACCGATTTTCTGCGCGAGGTGATAAATGGTTTCGCCGCCAATATCGAAGGCGACCTTACTCATGCCGACGTTACTGGAGTTGATCAAAATACCGGTCAAATCGAGCACCGGGCCTTCGGTACGCGATACGTCGCGAATGGTGTATTTGCCCAACTGCAGCGTGCCTGGGTACACCTCGACTTTGTCGCTCGGCTTCCAGCGCCCGGTTTCCAGAGCGGCACTCATGGAGATGGCTTTCATGGTCGAACCTGGCTCAAACACGTCGATCATTGCGCGGTTACGCATCATCGCCGGTTGCAGGTTGCGACGGTTGTTCGGGTTGTAGGTCGGCTGGTTGACCATGGCGAGGATCTCGCCGGTCTTCACGTCCATGATCACCAGGCTACCGGCCTTGGCACCGTTCTCGATGATCGCGTTACGCAGCTCGCGGTTGGCCAGGTACTGCAGGCGCAGGTCAATCGACAACGCCAAGGGCTTGCCGGCCTTGGCGTTTTTGGTGACTTGCACATCCTTGATCAGTCTGCCGCGCCGGTCCTTGATGACCTGCCGTTTGCCAGGCACACCCGCCAGCCATTCATCGTAGGCCAGCTCTACACCTTCGCGGCCATGGTCATCAATGTCGGTAAAGCCGACCATATGCGCGGTGGTTTCACCGGCCGGGTAGAAACGACGAAATTCCTCGATGCCATAGACACCGGGGACTTTAAGGTCGAGCACTTGCTGGCCCTGCTCAGGCGTGAGCCCGCGAACCAGATAGATGAATTCTTTGTTGGCTTGGGCTTCCAGGCGCTCGGCCAAGGCTTTTGGGTCCTGGCCCAGGGCGGAAGCCAGCTGTGGCCATTTTTCCTTGGCGGTTTGCAGTTCCTTGGCGTTGGCCCACAGCGTGGTCACCGGCGTGCTCACGGCCAGCGGTTCGCCGTTACGATCGGTGATCAAACCGCGGTGCGCAGGAATCGGGATATGCCGCAGGCTACGCGCGTCGCCCTGACCGATCAGGAAGTCACGATCGATCACTTGCAGGTCAATGATGCGCCAGGCAATTGCGCCGACCATCAGCGCCAGCAGGCCGATCATCAGGCGGAAGCGCCACGGGTAGAGTGCACCCTCAAGTTTCATCATGGCGCCACCATGCGAACGTCGGCGGCGCTTGGAATGTGCATCTTCAACTGCTCAGTCGCCAGCACTTCAATGCGGCTATGCGCGGTCCAGGTGCTTTGTTCGAGAATCAGCCGACCCCATTCCGCTTGCGCTTTGTCACGCACGCTCAACTCCCCATAGAGGGTATTGAGCAGTTGGCGGTTGTAGTGGGCGCTGTAGGACACCGCAATCGCGGACACCAGCACGCCGACAAACAGCAGCAACATAAAGAAACTGCCGCCCGGCAGGGGTTTGGCGAAAAGCTTGCTCACCGCAACTTCTCCGCGACACGCATGACAGCGCTGCGCGAACGTGGGTTGGCCTTGAGTTCAGCTTCAGAAGCGAACTGCGCTTTGCCATGGATTTTAATTTTCGGCACGAAGGCTTCAAAACGTACGGGCAGGTTGCGCGGCAGGTTATCCGACTCGCCCTTGACCAGGCGGCGCATGAACAGTTTGACGATGCGGTCTTCCAGGGAGTGGAAGCTGATCACTACCAGGCGACCGCCAACTTCGAGGGCTTCCAGCGCGGCTTCGAGGCCAGCCTCAAGATCGCCCAGTTCGTTGTTGACGTGAATGCGCAGGCCCTGAAACGCACGGGTCGCCGGGTTCTTGCCCTTTTCCCATGCCGGGTTGGCGACTTTCAGCACTTCGGCCAAGTCAGCGGTGCGTTCAAACGGCTGGATTTCGCGGCGCTCGACCACGGCACGTGCCATGCGGCCGGCGAAACGCTCTTCACCGTACTCTTTGAACACACGGGTAATTTCTTCGTGGGGCGCGGTGGCGATGAACTGGGCGGCACTGACGCCGCGCGTCGGGTCCATGCGCATGTCCAGCGGGCCGTCGTTCATGAAACTGAAGCCACGCTCCGGGTCATCGAGTTGCGGCGAGGACACGCCCAAGTCGAGCAAAACCCCGGCCACCTTGCCTGCCATGCCGCGCTCGGCGACTTCGGCACCCAGCTCGGCAAAGCTGCGCTGTACAACGACAAAGCGGCCGTCTTCGGCCGCTAGCGCTTGCCCGGTGGCAATCGCTTGAGGGTCTTTGTCAAACCCGAGGAGTTTGCCGTCTGGCCCGAGCTGGCTGAGTATCAACCGGCTGTGCCCGCCCCTGCCGAACGTGCCATCCAAATAGCAGCCATCCGCGCGTACGGCGAGAGCCTCAACGGCTTCGTCAAGCAGTACGGTGATGTGGTTAAAGCCGCTATCAATAGTCACAGGATCAAATCACGCAGTTCATCAGGCATAGCGCCCGGTTGTTGAATAGCCGCCAGGTCAGCTGCAGAAACAGCGTCCCAGGCACCTTCGTCCCACAATTGGAACTTGTTCAGTTGGCCGACCAGCATTGCGTGCTTGTCGAGCTTGGCGTACTCGCGCAAACGCGGCGGCACCAGGAAACGGCCACTGCCATCGAGTTCGAGGTCGACGGCATTACCAATCAGCAAGCGTTGCAGCCGGCGGTTTTCTTCACGCAATGAAGGCAGAGCGCGCAATTTGGTTTCAATCAACTCCCACTCATCGAGCGGGTAAACACATAAACAAGGGTCAACGGCATCAATGGTGATGATTAATTGCCCGGAACTTCGCGAAATCAGCTCGTCACGATACCGGCTCGGCATAGCGAGACGGCCTTTTGCATCGAGACTGATAGCGTTAGCTCCGCGAAACACAGGTGCGTTTCTCCAAATTTTAGCGTTTTACGTTCAAAAAACCCACTTTGTGCCACTTTCCGCCACTTGCGCACACTATAGGAATGCGCCCACCACACCGTCAAGGCGCGGATTCAAGGAAAAGCCTTACAGAACGGAGATTTAGGAGCGTAAAAGGAGGAGAAACCAGAGTTCGACGATGTTTTTGACTCAACAACCGCAAATAGCTCATAGAGCTAGGGCTTAAAGTTAAAGTGATTTATTAAGAGTAAGATTTTTTTGGTATTACGAAGACGCATCTGCCAATGATTTGGCAGGGAGGGATTCTTGCGTTACTACCGGATTTCTGACCGAGATTCGGGCAGAAGGAAAAAGGTGGAGAGTCGATCTGTAAGCCGGGTTCTGTCTTGAACAGTCATTCGTCTACGATGGCCATCACTGGACATCTTTAGCAACCTACCCGGTCCCAGCGCGGGCCACGCCTTGGGACCCTATTTGGTCTTGCTCCAAGTGGGGTTTACCTAGCCACGAACTGTTGCCAGTCGTGCGGTGCGCTCTTACCGCACCTTTTCACCCTTACCGGCACCGAAGTGCTTAGGCGGTTATTTTCTGTGGCACTTTCCGTAGGCTCACGCCTCCCAGGCATTACCTGGCACTTCGCCCTATGGAGCCCGGACTTTCCTCCCCCCCCTAATTTTCATAGAGGGCAGCGACTGTCCAATCGACTCTCCGCCGCAAAGGTTAACGGCACGACGGGCTTAGGACAAGTATTAAAAGTGCAGCAATGCCATCACGTTCAGACCAAATACCGTTTTAACCCCGGAACTATTCGACCTTCTGTTTATCAAGCGCCACTTGATACAGCACATTTTTTCGCACCCCGGTAATTTCCGCAGCCAGTGCGGCCGCCCGCTTCAGCGGCATCTCTTTAAGCAGCAAATCCAGAATCCGCATCGCCTCACTGCCTACCGCGTCTTCATTCTCCGGTGGCGTCCAGCCGGCCACCAACACCACACACTCGCCACGCTGCTGGTTGCTATCGCCCTCGACAAAAGCGCGCAGCTCTTCCAGCGGCAAGCCCTTGAGAGTTTCGAAGGTTTTGGTCAACTCGCGGGCCAACAGTGCCAGGCGCTCGCCACCGAACACCAACTCCATGTCTTGCAGGCATTCGAGGATGCGGTGCGGGGCTTCGTAAAAGATCAGCGTGCGCGGTTCTTCCTTCAGGGCTTGAAGGCGCGCGCGCCGCCCAACGGCCTTGGCCGGCAGGAAACCCTCGAAGATAAACCGGTCCGATGGCAACCCTGCAGCAGATAAAGCAGCAATCAGCGCGCACGCTCCCGGAACAGGCACTACATTGATACCAGCCGCGCGTGCCTGGCGGACGAGGTGGTAGCCCGGGTCGGAAATCAACGGCGTGCCGGCATCGGAGATCAACGCCACATCATCACCGGCCAATAGACGGGTGATAAACCGGCTGCCTTCTTCGCGCTCGTTATGCTCGTGGCACGCGGCCAATGGCGTGCTGATACCAAAATGCTGCATTAAACGTTGGGAGTGCCGTGTGTCTTCCGCCGCGACCAATTTAACCTCGCGCAACACTTTAAGCGCCCGAGCACTGATGTCGTCCAGGTTGCCAATGGGCGTCGCCACCACAAATAGCGAGCCTGCAGTGGAATTCAAAGGACCTGGAGCAGTCAAAACGCACACCTCGATGGTTGGCAAAAGTGCCATTGTAGCGCGTAGGCGCCTTTAAAATATGCCCTCAACGCCATTGCCTTTTCAGCTGTCGATGTCCGTTTGCAACAATTGCACGACCTAAATCGACGGTTTAATGCCACTAACATCGCGCCTGGGCCAGTGCTTGGGTACACTTCCACGCTCACTTGATCGGTATCAGGAACACTTACATGATCGCTTGCCTACGGCTGCTCTCCGCCCTCTGCCTCGCTGCCTTATTGGCCGCGTGTTCCAGCTCGCCCTCATCCAGCCTTGGCGACCTCCCACGGACCCCGGATGCCAGTATCGAGCAATTGCTCGAACAGGCCACCGCCGCCAACACGCCGGAAAAGGCCGCGTTGCTGCGCCTGAGCGCGGCTGACCTGGCTTACCACCAGAACAACCCTGGCCGCTCGTCGCAGATTCTTGCGCAGGTGCCGTTGGGTGTCCTGAAGCCGGCCGCGCAAGTATTTGCCAGCACCCTGGCCGCCGAACTGGCCATGGCGCGCAACCAGCCCAAGGCTGCGTTGACGGCACTGAACCACGCCAGCCTGCAAAGCTTGAAGGAGCTGCCGACAGACCAGCAGATCCGCACCGGCACCGTGCATGCACGCGCTTATGAAGCCGATGGCCAAACCCTGGCTGCCGCTCGCGAGCGTGTCGCCATCGCCCCGCTGCTGAGTGGTGATGCCGCCAAAAGCAACCACGAAGCCATCTGGGCGCTGATTGCCGCCCTGCCTGCCGAACAGTTGCAAGCCAGCGGCAACCCGACACTCGACGGCTGGATCAGCCTGGCCCAAGCGGTCAAGGGCGCGGGCACGCTGGAGCAACAGCAAGCAGCGATCGACACGTGGCGTGCGCAAAACCCTGGCCACCCAGCGGCGGTGAATCTGCCGACCCCGCTGACCAAGCTCAAGGAGCTGGCGAGCCAACCGCTGAACAAAATTGCCCTGCTGCTGCCCCAGGACGGCCCGCTGGCCGGCGTTGCCAAAGCGCTGCGCGAAGGCTTCATGGCGGCACACTACCAGGCTGAACAAGCCGGGCAAAAACCACCGGTCATCGAGTTTTATGACACCTCGCGCCTGACCTCGCTGGATGACTTCTACGCCAAGGCACAGGCCGCCGGTGTGCAACTGGTGATTGGCCCTCTCGAGAAGCCGCTGGTCAAACAACTCAGCGCACGCGCGCAACTGCCGATTACCACCCTGGCGCTGAACTACAGCGAAACCGATCAAAGCCCGCCGCAACTGTTCCAGTTCGGCTTGGCCGCTGAAGACGAAGCCCGCGAAGTCTCGCGCCGCGCCCGCGCCGATGGCCTGCACCGCGCGGCCGCCATGGTGCCCAAAGGCGAATGGGGCGAGCGTGTCTACAGGGCGTTCCGCCAGGATTGGGAAGCCAATGGCGGTACCGTCGTCGGCGTCGAGTACGTTGACCAGCCGGTCGCCCTCGCCCAACAAATTGCCGACCTGTTCCAACTGCGTAAAAGCGAAGGTCGCGCCAAGAGCCTGCAAAACACCGTCGGTGCCGACGTAGCGGCGCAGCCGTCGCGCCGCCAGGACATCGAGTTCATCTTCATGGCGGTTACCCCGCAACTGGCCCAACAGATCAAGCCGACGCTGAACTTCCAGTACGCCGGTGATGTGCCTGTGTACGCGACCTCCCACGTGTTCAGCGCCAGCGGTGACAAGAACCAGTACCTGGACATGACTAACGTGATGTTCTGCGAAACCCCGTGGCTGCTCAACACCACTGACCCGCTGCGCAACCAAGTGACCGCCCAATGGCCACAAGCCAACGGCAGCCTCGGCCGCTTGTACGCGATGGGCGTTGATGCCTACCGCCTGGCGCCGCGCCTGGGGCAGCTCAAAGCATTGCCGGACACGCGCGTTGACGGTCTTTCGGGCAGCCTGGGCGTCAGCGCCAACCAGCGCGTTGATCGCCAGATGCCATGGGCCAAATTCGTCAGCGGCGAAATCCAGCGCCTGCCGGACACCCCGCGCTGATGCCCGAGCGGTCCAGTGCTCAAAGCGGCAAGGATGCCGAACTTCAAGCCCTCAACTATCTGCAACAACAGGGTCTGCGCCTTCTGGCGCAGAACTGGTTGTGTAAACGCGGTGAGCTTGATCTGGTCATGCTTGACGGCGATACAGTAGTATTCGTCGAAGTCCGCTATAGAAAACACGCACAATGGGGTGGCGCGCTCGCCAGTATCGACGGGCGCAAGCGTCAGAAGCTGATACTCGCCGCGCAGTTTTACCTGCTCAAAGAGCATCGCTGGGCTGACTCCCCCTGCCGTTTCGATGTGGTTGCCATAGAAAGCACACCGTCTGGCCCGGCTGATCCGAACTGGCTGAAAAATGCCTTCGACAGCTGATTCACCGGACATTTTCACCCCACACTTTTGCTCTTTGCATTGCGGGCTGCACATGACTGTGCCAAACAGCCGCGCTACTTAAGGTCACACAGATGGACATGCAATCCCGAATTCGCCAGCTTTTCCAGGCCAGCATCGACACCAAGCAACAGGCGATGGACGTACTTGCACCGCACATCGAGCAAGCCAGTCAGGTCATGGTCAATGCCTTGCTCAACGAGGGCAAAATGCTCTCGTGCGGCAATGGCGGTTCGGCTGGTGATGCCCAGCATTTCTCTTCCGAGCTGCTCAACCGCTTCGAGCGCGAGCGCCCAAGCCTGCCCGCCATCGCCTTGACCACCGACTCGTCGACGATCACCTCGATCGCCAACGACTACAGCTACAACGAAATTTTCTCCAAGCAGATCCGCGCGCTGGGCCAACCCGGCGACGTGCTGCTGGCGATCTCCACCAGCGGCAACTCGGCAAACATTATTCAAGCGATCCAGGCCGCACATGATCGCGAAATGATTGTCGTAGCATTGACTGGGCGCGACGGCGGCGGCATGGCCTCGTTGCTGCTGCCTGAGGACGTAGAGATTCGCGTCCCGGCCAATGTCACTGCACGCATTCAGGAAGTCCACCTGCTGGCGATCCACTGCCTGTGCGATCTGATCGACAGCCAACTGTTCGGGAGTGAAGAATGACCGTTAACCGCCTCAGCCTTTTGGCCATTACGCTGTGCCTTGCCATCAGCGGCTGCAGCACGGCAATCACCGCGACACGTGACACCCCCATCCAGGACGACAAGGGCACACGTACATTCGGTAGCAAAATTGACGACTCGCTGATCGAAACCAAGGTCGAAGTAAACGTCGCCAAGGCGGCTACCGACCTCGGCAACGGCGCATCGCGTATCGTCGTGACCAGCTTCAATGGCGTTGTACTGCTCGCTGGCCAAACGCCGCGTGCCGACCTCAAAGCTCAAGCCGAGCAAGCCGCCTCCACCGTGCAACGGGTGAAGAAGGTCCATAACGAACTGCAGGTGATGGACCCGATCACGCTGTTGGCCATCAGCAACGACGCCTTGCTGACCACCAAGATCAAGGCGCAAATGCTCACCGACAGTGCGATTCCCGGCTCGCGGATTAAAATCGTCACCGATAACGGCATTGTCTACATGATGGGCCTGCTGACCCAGGCAGAAGCCACTCGCGCCTCCAACTTGGTACAAGGCGTGTCTGGTGTGCAAAAGATCGTGAAGGTCTTCGAATACATCGACTGATGTAATCGACAGCCACAAAAAAGGGCGCCGTGCATTGACTGCACGGCGCCCTTTTTAGTGGCCAGCGTTTACTGGTACTGCTGGTACGGGTTGCCCTGGAACTGGTTGTTCTGCTGTGGCGCCTGTTGCTGCTGCTGAGCAGGCTGGCCATATTGCTGGCCAGGGATCGGGCCGAGGTTAACCTCTACGCGACGGTTCTGCGCACGGCCATTCACGTCGGCGTTGCTGGCAATCGGGTTATCCGGGCCGGCACCGCGTGCGCTCAAGTTGGTCGGGCTCACGCCTTGCGAGGTCAGGTAGTTGGCCACGCTTTGCGCACGGCGTTGGGACAGGTCCATGTTCAACTGGCGGCTGCCGGTGCTGTCGGTGTAGCCAACGATCTGGATGGTGTTCTGGTTGAACTGCTTGAGCGAGCCCGCCAGGTTGTTCAGCGGCGTGTAGAAGCTGCTGGAAATCGCATCGGAGTTGGTCGCGAAGGTGATGTTACCCGGCATGATCAGCTTGATCTGATCGCCCTGGCGCTGCACCTCAACGCCGGTGTTGGCCATGCTCTCACGCAGTTTCTTTTCTTGCTGGTCGGCATAGTAACCATAGCCTGCGCCACCCAGACCTGCGACGGCGGCGCCAATCAGAGCGCCCTTGCCACGGTTGTTATGGTCGATTGCGGCACCCGCCAAACCACCGGCCAATGCAGCCAGGCCGCCGTACTTGGCGGTTTTGCTCATACCGCCTTGCGTTTCGTTATTTGCTTGCCCTTGGCTGCCATCATAAGGATTAGGTGAAGCGCAGCCGGACAAAAGGGCTACGGCGGTGGCAACAACAAGAAGACGACGTGGCGTGAACATGAGGAAAGCTCCTACTTTTGCATTCTGTGGTGCAGAGGACATTGGCAATGGGCCTGTGCCGAGTTTTGAACGCGACAAACGGTAAAAATTCCGTGGAGACTTTCTGAGCATCGACAAACAATTGGCCACACTTACCGGCAGTGAAAACGTAGCAGACACAGGCTGAACGCGACCTGTGTTTTTACAAAGCGAACTGATTCAAGATTCTTCCAGGACTCGCGACCGATAACTGCCTGGTGGGCAACCAAACCAGCGATTACAGGCTTTGTGAAAGCTACTCGAGTCACGAAATTTCAGCCTCTGCGCGATCGCCGTCACAGTCGAGTTCTGCAGCCTCAGCAACTCGCCCGCCAACTGACGGCGACACTCATCAAATAATTCACGAAAACCCGTCGACTCGTCATCAAGGCGATTTTGCAGCGTGCGAGTCCCAAGGTTGAGTTCCCGCGCAACGATCTCCAGCGACACGTCTTTGCTGAGTGTCAGCCCTATATAAATATGATTGCGTACCGCGGGTGCCAGTTTGACCTGGCGCCTCGCAAGTTCTTCACTTGCGTGGCTCATGTGATGGATACGCAGTGCTGCATTCGCCGTAGCCAGCGGTTTTTTAGCGGTTTCAGACGCAAAGGTGATTTTATTGATCGGGCAGCCAAACGACAGGTTTTTACCAAATACTGCTTCTAGCCGCGCAAGGTCGCGTGGTTCGTCATAACTGAACGAGGCGGAATCGGGCAATGGCCTATCCCAAGGTTCAAGCCAATGCGTCAGCCCCATAAATGTCGACATGCAGCAGTCGATGTAGTGCCTCGCCACCCCCAAGGACTCAATGCCCAGAAAGTTAACGCTGATCACTCCCGATTCGTCTCGCGCAACCAGCGGGGTTCTATCAGACGATAACACCGAAAAGTGCGAGGCAGTCTTCATCGCCTCACCCAGCGTGGCACTGGACATGATTGCGTAAAAATGCGAACTAAGTTGGCCTGGATGGAACATCGCATAAGACGCCAACCCGACCTCTACATCACCCGCCTCTGCGGCAACAGCGTCAATAAATGTTGAGGCCGTTAGAATCGCCAACATTGATTGGTTCTGGATCTTTTCCATGAGTTCAGCATGAAAAACGGTTAGCGCCAACGAAGGGTTAGGTACACAGTTAATCAAGCGAAGAACCACGTGTGCGCATGAGGCGGCAAGCATTGGCATAACAGGGCACTCAGGGCCTATACATTTACTCAGCATGCCAAAGCCAAATGACCGTGCCAAGTTTTCTTTTATCGGTTATTTGACCGAACACACTGAGACAGAAGAAATCAAGGCCGCACCGGCACACAGTTTTTATTTTCAAGGCTTCTGTTTGCACATAACATTTTTATGTCACTAACAGCATGAATAATCTTTTATTTGGTTAGCATGCCAGCGATCTGCGGGTATGAACATTTTAATAGTGGGCAACGCTATATAATAACCATGCGCAAAAAAACGGCTGCCCAAGCGACACCTATCGCTTGGGCACTCGCGTTAGACGCTACTTCTATACCTTGAAGTGACTGACCATCTTTTGCAGTTGGCCGCCCAACCGCGCCAATTCAATGCTTGAAGCGGCCGTTTCCTCACTCGCGGCGGCCGTCTGCTCGGACACATCGCGAACATTTACAATACTGCGGCTTATATCTTCGGCGACAGCGCTCTGCTGCTCAGCGGCGGCGGCGATCTGTTGGTTCATCAATTCGATGTTGGACACCGTTGTTGTGATGCTATGCAGCGACGTGCCAGCTTTACGGGTGAGGTCTACGCTGCTGAGCGTGAGTGCCCGACTGCTCAGCATGATCGTGGCGACCTGGCGAGTACCGTTCTGTAGCCCTGCAATGAGTGTTTCGATCTCTTCAGTCGATTGCTGAGTTCGCTGTGCCAAGCCTCGCACCTCGTCAGCGACCACAGCGAAACCGCGGCCTGCTTCGCCCGCTCGTGCGGCCTCAATAGCGGCGTTGAGGGCGAGCAGGTTGGTCTGCTCGGCAACGGCCTTGATAACATCCATGACCTTGCCAATTTTAGCGCTCTCCGCCTCCAATTGGTTCATCGCATCGGTTGAGCGATCCACCTCAGCCGCAAGGGTCTCAATCTGGGCGATCGCATCACTGACGACTTTATCGCCGGCACGCGCTTCGGCATCAGCGGTGGATGCCGCACGCGACGCTTGTTCGGCATTACGTGCGACCTCCTGGACCGTTGCCGACATCTCATTCATTGCGGTGGCCACTTGGTCGGTTTCGACTTTCTGGCTGTTAACGCCCGCGCTGGTTTGCTCCGTCACCGCCGAAAGCTCTTCCGCGGCGCTCGCAATCTGCACGACGCTGTCGCGAATCCCGCCAATCAGGTCTCGCAAGGTATCGCCCATGTGCTGGATACCCTGTTGCAACTGACCCAGTTCGTCCTGGCGAGACACGGCCGCGGAAGGGGAAAGGTCCCCGGAGGTTATGCGCCTGACGACCACCAGCGTCTCGCTCAGAGGCCTCGTTATCTGCCGGGTGATGACGATGGCTGCAATCACTCCGATCAGCATGGCGAGCAGCGTACAGCCCAATTGCACACTGCGAGCCTGAGCGCTCTCGGCATCGCGCTGGGTCAATTGGAATTGGTAGAGTTGCTCACTCAGCTCGACGATGCTTTGCCCTTGGCCTGTCATCTCGGCGCGCGCACTGGCAATGTTGTCGCTGGCAGACTTAAAGGTCTGCAGCGATGTTTGGTAATTCGAAAGAGACTTTACGATCTGCCCGACTGTGTTGGCCTCTGCTTCGCCCAACACCGATTGCACCTCGCCAAACCCCTTGATCGCGACCTCCACCGACCGCATGGCCAACTGCGCAGCCTCTGGCGTCAATACAGAGGTGTACCCGCGTACTTCGTAGCGTGCTTGCATCAGGTTTTCTTTCGCTTGAGTAATCACCTGATAGTTACCCATGGTCTTTTCAGTGACCGGCGTGACCTTGCTGGCATCGGCTTGAAGCTGATCAATCAAACGGACCGACGCCTCCGCGTTTACGTTCATCTGCACCCGCATCGCGCCACTCGATGTGTAAGCGCTACGCATGGAATTGAGCGATTTTTGGTAGTCTGCGATCACCGTGCCGAGTTTATTCAGTACTCGAATATTTTCGGGACTCTTGAGCGTTCCGAGTAAAAACTCTTGATAGGTTTTAAAGTCGTCCAACGCCACCTGGACGTTAGCCGCTACCTTCTCGTCTCCCTTCGCGATCATGTATTGCAGGCGCGCTACGCGAAGGATAGAAACCTTGAAGTTTAACTTGGTAATGTCACTCATCCAATTGCTACGGTCAATCAGACTGTTCAAGCTGGACCAACTGGTCACTGCCAGAATCCCGGTCAATACCAAGACAACCCCAAATCCAAGGGCCAGTTTTTTACTGACGGAAATATTGGCGAACCCGCTACTCATTAACAATCTCCAAAATATTTACGCAAAAAGGTTCGTGTAGTGACAGGGCACTAAACCCAAATAGGTTGTGGCTTTATGCTATCGGCGAGGCGTGAAAAAAATTTAAATTTAAACGCTGATCGGGGATAAAAAAATGCGTTTATTTAAACACTATTGTCCTCAGGCGAATTCAGAGGACAGTTTGGAATGACAGGACATTAAGCGATAAAAAAGTACGCTCATTACCGAACAGCTCGATGCCTGTTTCAATAAAAGTTACTCATCATGAATACATTGATACCGCAGGTCGTATTTCGCATAACGAAGGACCCGAAAACACCGTTGCCGGAGAGAGCAGTTCTCGCAAAACAGGCATAAAAAAATCCGATGCCAAGCCTTGGCATCGGATTTTTAAGGAAGCCCAGCGCGTGCTCAACTGCTCAAGTAACTGCAGTTACAGCGCCCGCCGGACTCTTTTCAGGTCAGGCCGCTTTACAGCGCCATGTCCTGAGCCGGTTTGCTCTCCTGCGGAGCAGCCGGCTTGGCCGGAGCAGGGACCGCATTTGAGTAGGCCGTCACGTCGATCACTGGCGGCTTGCTCAGTTGCAGAACCTCAGCGGTGTAGTCCCATTCTTGCTGAACGCGCGCTGGCGACTCATTAAGCTTGGTACCGTAGCTCGGCACGATCTGGTGCATCTTCTCCTGCCAGGCAGGCGTCGCGACCTTGTCCTTGAAGACCTTTTCCAACACATCGATCATGATCGGTGGAGCGGTCGAGGCACCTGGCGAAGCGCCCAGCAGGCCAGCGATGGTGCGGTCCTGGGAATACACAACCTCGGTACCCAGCTTCAAGACACCGCCTTTATCGGCATCACGCTTGATGATCTGTACGCGCTGGCCGGCTTGCCACAAGCGCCAGTCTTCTTTTTTGGCGTGCGGGAAGTACTCTTTCAGTGCGTTGAAGCGGTCGTCATCCGACATCATCAACTGACCGGCCAGGTATTCGATCAGCGGGTACTGCTCAACACCGACTTTGGTCATTGGCCACACGTTATGCGGCGTGGTGGTCGACAACAGGTCGAAGTAAGAACCATTTTTGAGGAACTTGGTGGAGAACGTCGCGAATGGCCCGAACAGAATCATTCGCTTGCCATCCAGTACGCGGGTGTCCAAGTGCGGTACCGACATGGGCGGTGCGCCGGTCGAAGCGATGCCGTAAGCCTTGGCCATGTGCTGCATGGCGATGTCCTGGTTTTCAGTCACCAGGAACGAGCCACCTACCGGGAAGCCGGCATAATCGCGGGCTTCAGGGATGTCGGCTTTTTGCAGCAGCTTCAATGCACCGCCGCCTGCGCCGATGAACACGAATTTCGCATCCGTGGCGTGGGTGGTGCCGTCTTTCAGGTTTTTGTATTCAACGTGCCAGCCGCCGTCCTTGTTGCGAGTGATTTCTTCCACTTCGCTGGACAACTTGAGGCTGAAGTTAGGCTTGGTTTGCAGGGCAGCAACGTACTGGCGAGTGACTTCACCCCAGTTCGCGTCGGTGCCGATCGGCGTCCAGGTAGCCGCGATTTTCTGGCTGGGATCACGCCCTTCCATCATCAGCGGAACCCATTGTTTGATCTGCGCCTGATCTTCGCTGTATTGCATGCCGGCGAACAGCGGGCTGCGCTGCAGTGCCTCGTAGCGCTCTTTCAGGAACTTGACGTTATCGTCGCCCCACATGAAGCTCATGTGCGGGGTGGTGTTGATGAAGGAATGCGGGTTTTTCAACACGCCCGACTTGACCTGCCAGGCCATGAACTGACGAGTAACCTGGAAGGCCTCGTTGATCTCGATCGCTTTGGCGATTTCGATCTTGCCGTCTTTGCCATAAGGGGTGTAGTTGGACTCGGCCAGCGCAGAGTGGCCCGTACCGGCGTTGTTCCAGCCGTTGGAGCTTTCTTCGGCAACGCCATCGAGGCGCTCGACCATTTCCATGGTCCAGCCTGGCTCGAGTTCGTTAAGCCAAACACCGAGGGTGGCACTCATGATGCCGCCGCCAACCAGCAACACGTCGACTTTTTTGGTCTCTGCCGCATGAGCCTGCATAAGGCCCATAGACAAGGCCAGGCCCAACAGGGCCTTGTTCGCTTTCTTCAACATACTGTGATTTCCAGGATAGAAGGTCATCCGCCTGCCCGCCGCAAACGTACGGTTTTACGGCTCACGGCTTGCCACAAACGCGGGCAATCGCAGACCTGGCGGGATGAACATACAGGCCGATAAACTGCATCGACCTAACTCTCATGCCCCCTGCGCTGACTTCTTGTAGGTTGTCTTCAGCTGCTTGAGAAACTATGAATACTTGGCCCTGCTTCCAGGCGTTAAACCTTAAGAAACTGAAGCGAGGATAAAATTTGCGCTCACATTAGCGGCTCCGCCATGGCAATACAATGCTAGGGTGCGTCTATTTGCCACTCTCGACGGCCGGGAGGGAACGATTTGGCTTTTTGCTGTTCCCTCCACCGCATACGGCTAATCACGGATGATTGACGTTGCCCCTGCTGCGCAAGGGGTAAGGCCTGTGATGCAGCAACGGGTAAGCTACTCACCCGCGATTAAACCAAGAGCAACATCCAGCACCGCCGCGCGTCGCGTTTGGAGCACGAGTTATGCCGAGTAAACGGGTCATCTGCGAACACTGCGACTGCGTGTACGAAAAAGTCACGCTCGCCAAACATCAAAAGGCCGTGTGCACACGCTGCTCTAGCGTACTGCAGCGTTACAACGGCCTGTCGGTGCAACAACGGCTCGCCCTGACCGTGACCGCCGCCGTGCTGTGGGCCTTCGCCAACTTTTACCCGGTAATGAGCATCAGCCTGCAAGGTTTGAAAAGCAGCGCGACCTTATGGGATTCAGTCGTGGCGCTGAGCTTGGGGCCGATCACCTTTATTGCTTTGGTGGCGGCCATTTCCATCATCATCGCGCCCGTGTTTCAACTGCTGTTGCTGATATGGGTGCTAAGTTTCGCCCTGTCCGGCAAACGCTCACCGGCGTTCAAGCTGTGCATGCGCTGGCTAGAGGCACTCAGGCCGTGGAGCATGCTCGAAGTTTGCCTGCTGGCCGCCATGGTCGCAGTGTTCAAGCTGGCCGGCATGCTTGATGTGGCGCCCGGCACTGGGCTGTTTGCGTTGGGCGCCCTCAGCCTGTTGCTGATCCGTATCGCCGGGCGCGATGTGCGCGACTTGTGGGACAGCGTATGAAGCCGCCGCCAACTGCCCGCGAACTCAACCTGTGCCTGTGTCACACCTGTGGCCAGGCCTGCGACATGAGCACCGAGCCCACCGAGTGCGAGCGCTGCGGCGCGCCCTTGCACCGGCGCAAGGTGCGCTCACTGACACGCACCTGGGCCTTCATGCTCACCGCACTCGCGTTTTATGTTCCGGCGAATTTATTACCGGTGATGAACACCAACATGCTCGGTTCAGGCGCGGACAGCACTATCATGAGCGGCGTGCTGGAGTTCTGGCAGCATGGCGCCTGGGACATCGCCCTGATCATTTTCATCGCCAGCATTGCGGTGCCCGGCATCAAGTTTGTGTCGTTGACGCTGCTGCTGGTTACCGTGCAGCGCAACAGCCTCTGGGCACGCAGGCAACGCTCGAAGCTGTTTCGGTTTATCGAACTGATTGGCTACTGGTCAATGCTCGATGTGATCGTGGTAGCGCTGGTGGCCGCACTGGTGAAGTTCCAGGCGCTGGGCACCATCGAGCCGCGCCTGGGCATTCTGTTTTTTGGCTTGGTGGTCGTATTTACAATGCTCGCAGCCATGAGTTTCGACCCACGGCTGATCTGGGAAAACCCACACAACGAGGAAACCTCGGATGACCTTACACAAGGCTGACACCCCCGCCGGGTCGCCTGCGATCAAGACGCAGCGTTTCAGCGTTTCGCTGGTATGGATCGTGCCGATTGTTGCGGTATTGGTGGGGCTGTCGCTGGTCATTCACAGCATGCTTCAACAAGGCCCGACCATCGTCCTCAACTTCAAGACCGGCAGCGGCCTGACCGCCAACAAAACCGAGGTCAAATACCGCAATGTGGTGATCGGCCAAGTCTCCGACGTGGCCTTGAGTGATGACCAGAAAAGCGTCAATGCCACGATCAAACTGGTCAAGCAGGCCGAGAGCTTCACCCGCGAAGACTCGAAGTTCTGGGTGGTCAGGCCGCGCATTGGCGCGGGTGGCGTGTCCGGCATCGATACCTTGCTTTCGGGTGACTACATCGGCGCCGACATTGGCCAGTCCGATACGCGTTCGCACCAATTCAAGGGCCTCGAAAACCCGCCGCCGATCACCTACGGCGAACCGGGCAAACGCTTCACCCTGCATACCCAAAGCCTCGGCTCGCTGGATATTGGCTCGCCGGTCTACTACCGGAAAATCCCGGTCGGCCAGGTCGTGGCCTACGAACTGGATAACGAAGGCAAAGGCGTGAATATCGACGTGTTTGTGCATGCGCCGAATGATGTGTATGTCACCGACAACACGCGTTTCTGGAACGCCAGCGGCATAGACCTGAGTGTCGGCGCGAATGGCTTCGCACTCAAAACCGAATCGTTGTCTTCGATGCTCGCCGGTGGAATCGCCTTTGTGGCGCCGCCTTACAGCCCCAACGACAAGCCGGCCGACGAAAATCACGCCTATGAACTGTTTGACGATCAGCAAAGCGCCCTCGCCCCGCCTAACGGTGAGGGGCAATACATGGTCCTGCGGTTTGATCAGGCATTGCGTGGGCTGAAAGTCGGTGCGCCGGTGGAATTCCTCGGCGTCGAATTCGGCAAGGTGGTGTCGATCAACATGGATTTCGATGCCAAAAAACGCAGCTTTCCGATCAACGTCGGCATCGTGATCTACCCGCAACTGCTCGGGCAGGCGCACACCAAGCTGCTTAAAGCCATGGACCATAACATCGACGATGAGGCGAGCGGCGTGCGCCTGATCGGCACGTTTATCGAAAACGGCCTGCGCGCCCAGGCCCGCAGCGGCAACCTGCTGACCGGCCAACTCTACATCGCTTTGGACTTCTACCCGAAGGCCGAAAAAGTCAGGTTTGACGCGAGCCAGCGCCCGGTCAGCATCCCGACCATCCCCGGTAACCTGGAACAGTTGCAGGAAAAACTCGAAGGCATCGTCAACAAGATCAGCCAGCTACCGATTGACCGGATTGCCGGCAACCTCGACAGCAACCTGGTCGAATTGCGCAAGGGCCTGACCCAGTTCAACGCCAAGACCTTGCCCGCCGTGCAAAACACCTTGGGTGACGTGAGCAAGACGTTGCAGTCGGCCAATTCCACCCTGGCCGAAGACTCGCCGCAGCGTGAGCAACTGACCCAAACCCTGGATGAACTCGGCCGCATGTCGCGCTCCTTGCGCGAGCTGTCGGATTATTTGGGCAGGCACCCGGAATCGCTGATTCGCGGTCGCCCTGAAAATGCCGCGCCACTGGACCTGCAGGCGCCACCACGCAAATGACTATTGGAGCAGCCATGACGTTTCCGTTGAAGATCACGCTGATGACTGCGTTGCTGCTACTTGCGGCGTGCAGCAGTGAGCCGATTGCATTTCACACGCTGACCCCGGCGCACTGGAGCAACGCAACGCGCGCCGACGCGGGTAGTATTCGCATTGAAAGCATCAGCGTGCCGCCGCAAGTCGACCGCCCGCAGATCGTGATTCGCCAAGGCAACAGTGGCGTGGCGATTCTTGAGACGCAATGGTGGGCCGCCAGCCTGGCGGATGAGCTGAAAAGTGCGTTGGTCGATCAGTTCGCCAACAGCGATGCCCGCCAAGCCGTATCGCTGCGCCTTGAAGTGCAACGTTTTGACTCGGTGCCTGGCCAATACGCGCTGCTCGACGTGCGCTGGCGCTTGCGGCAAACCAGTGGCGGTGATCGCCCGATGCTGACCTGCCGCAGCACCTTGCAGTCGCCGGCAGGCCCGAGCATTGACGACGTGGTGGCGGCGCACCAGAACAACCTCAAGCGCTTCGCCACGCTGATCAGCCAAGTGGTCGACAAGCAGCTCAAAGAGTGCCCGACGGCGCAATAAACGGCTGCAGGTTCAGGCCAGCAAGCCCATCGACTTGGCCCGCGCCACCGCCTGGGTACGGCGCTCTACGCCCAGCTTGCTGTTGATGTGGCTGGCGTGGGTTTTCACCGTGTGCAGTGAAATGAACAACTGGTTGCTGATTTCCTGGTTTGAACAGCCTTGGGCGATCAGTTGCAGTACCGCCAGTTCGCGGGCGCTGAGGGTTTCGTGGTTGGGCGCCACCTCAACCACCGCGACAACCGGCAACAGCGCCAGCAAACTTGGGCTCAATACGCCATTGGGGTCTTTGCCCAACTGTTCGCGCATCCAAACCGGGTGAGTTTCCAACAGGCGCTGAAACGGTTGCAGCGCGCCACCGGCGCCAGCTTCAAGGGCCTGAGCGACGGTCGCTCGCGCCTTGGTTTCCTGGCCGCACGCCAAGAGTAAATGCGCCTGCTGAGTCAGCGCCATCAGGGCAATCATCTGGCGCCCGCTGCTTTGCGCCTGTTGCGCCAGCGTTTCGAGGCGGTGCAGCGCGGCGGCAGGCTGATGGCGAATAGCATCGAGTGCCGCGTGTTGCAGCCCGATGTGTTGCGCCAAGTGTGGATGAAACTCCGGCGCGGCCGCCGCGTGTTCGCCGTTGTAGGTCTGCCCCAGCCGAGTCAGCCAGGCGTCGGCGAGGTCGGTACGGCCTTGGGCCAGCCACAATTCGCATTTGATCAGGGTGATCATCGCCAGGTAGTAGATCGGCGGCACATCCCAGATATGCATCAAGCGCTCGGCCTCGGCGAGTTCGGCAAAGCCCTTGGGGAAATCCCCACGCCGCCCTTCGAAGTTGGCGATCACGCAGTGCCCGATCAACACGCTGATGTCCCGACAGGCGCGGGCTTCGCTGAGGCCGGCGCGCAGGCGCGCGAGGCCGGCTTCAGGCTGACAGCGCAGCAACAGCAGATAACCTTCGTAGAGCGACAACCGCGCGCGTACGGCGTACAGCCGCTGCGGCGCCACGCCGTGCAGGCGTTGCAGGCCCTGACGCACCTCGTCGAGCGAGCGCAGGATTTCGCCACGCGCCTGCAACACACGTGCGCGGTCGTAGTGAGCCAGGGCTTCAAACAGCGGGTTGCCGACGCGTTGCGCCAGCTCCAGCGATTCGCGGTTCAACCTGCGCGCGCGCCACAGGTCGGCATCGACGATGGCCAGGTTGGACAGGGTCGACAGGCACATCAGGCGCTGGCCGTAGCGCTTCTGCGGCAGGCTTTCCAACGCCTCGCTGCAATAGCGCTGGGTCAACTCGCGGTCCCCTCGGCCCCGCGCGATAATCCCGCTCAGCGCCAGCCATTGCGCCAGCATCGATTTTTGCGCAGTCGCCGACGGTGCCGGCAGGTAACGACTGAGGTAGCCGGATAATTCTTCGGCAGCATCCAGTTGGCAGGCCAGCCCCAGCGCCCAGCTGTAAAGCACGATCAACCGCGGCGTGCTGACCAGCAGGCTTTCGGGCAAGTCCATTTTCCAGCGCAGCAGCATGCCGACATTCTGCTCAGCCAACAATTGCTCTTCCGACAGGTTTTGCACCAGGTTTGCCGCCACGTCGAGGTGGCCGGCGCGCAACGCCTGTTCCACCGCTTCATCGATCAAGCCCTGCGCGTTGAACCAGCGGCAAGCACGCAAGTGCAGGCTGGCAATCGACAACGTGGCATTGCTGGCGCGGCGGGTGAGCAGCAAGTCGGAAAACAGGTGGTGATAACGGAACCAGTGGCCCTGCTCGTCCAGCGGCACCAAAAAAACTTGATGGGCTTGCAAATAACCGAGGATTTCCGCGCTGTCGTGGGCTTCGCGCACGGCGTCGCAGAGTTCGCTGCAAAAACGATCCTGCGGAGCGGTGTCGTACAAGAACGCTTGAACCTCGACCGGCAGGCAGTCGATCACTTCTTCCAGCAGGTAATCGCGAATCAGCCCTTCGCCACCGTTCAAGTGCTGCGGCAACGCGCCTTCATTGCCGGCTTCGGAGACGGCCAGCAGCCAGAAACGCAACCCGGCCACCCAGCCCTCACTGCGACGGATCAAGTTGTCCAGTGCCTCGCCGCGCAACGAGCTGCTGTGCCGGTCCAGTAACGCCAGGGACTCGTCGTGTGTCAGGCGCAGGTCTTGTTCGCTCAGCTCCAGCAAGTGCCGCGACAGCCGCAGCCGCGCCAGATGCCAGTCCGGGCGCTGGCGGCTGGTAACCATGACCACCAGCCCATCCGGCAAATGATTGAGAAAAAACTGCAGGCAGCGATCCAGCACCGGGCCTTGGGCCAAATGGTAGTCATCGAGCACCAACAATAAAGGCGCACGCGTGGACAGGTGCACCGTCAGCTCATCGAGCAGGCCGTCGAGCCATTCTTCAAAGGCAAAGGGTTGGTGACGCTGGCGCATTTTCAGCAAGCCCAAGGACTGATTGCCGAGTTGCGGGAAGTAGTGTTGCAAGCCTTCAAGCAGGCGCTCAAGGAAACGGCCGGGGTCGTTATCGCGGGCGCTCAGGCCCAGCCACAAGCTTTGCCAATGCGTCGGCAGGCCTTGGCAGAACTCCACCGCTAACGAGCTTTTACCGAACCCGGCCGGGGCGCTGACCAGTAACAGTCGCCCTTGCAAACCGGCACTCAGCCGTTCGCACAGGCGCGGGCGCAGCACGTAGCCGTCAGGCAGCGGAGGCCTGTAAAAGCGCGCTTCCGGGGTCGGAATCACAGCGTTTGCAGGCCCCTGGATTCGGGACAGATCAGTCATCGCCGGGCTCTTGTAGAAGGCTGTCGTCGGCATTGCAGATGTCCGCAGACTAGCGGTAAACGCGGCGGGGTTGTAGGGCTTTGCAAAAATTGGCTGAAAAAGAACTGCGACAAAAAATGTGGGAGATTCGATGGCTGAACGGTAGGCCCACAAAACCGTTTTGAAAGCGGGACGCAGAGCGTGGGAACGATCATCTCCCCAGTAGCCAGTAGAATGCATTAAAACTGTGGGAGATTCTATGGTTTTGGGGAAGCCTCCAAAACCGCTTTCGACTGGTATTCGCTCAGGTTTTTCATGAGAGAAAACGCGATGCGAGCCAGCTTGCGGGCGATGATGACCAGGGCCTG
>NZ_JBLZPT010000028.1:0-66367 GCF_049199985.1 Pseudomonas kitaguniensis | reverse complement strand
GAGCCCCGTATTTGAAGTGCGACCCATCTGTGTCAATCTATGTTGTTGTTGCCTTTACCCCGAATCATCCTACAGACCCCGATTTACGGGAGGGGCTGTGTCAAACTATGTTGTTGATAACCACCAGCGGTTTTAGAAGCTCCGAAAAGAAGCCAATACCATTGAAAGTCTTCAACGACCGCGCTCGGGCCGAAGAGTGGATGAATGTGCTGATCGACTATCACATTAACCCGCCTGAGCAGCCCAACGGTTCAGATTGTGAGGACGAATGGGCCGATTGGCGCGTGCAAATGATCGCGTGGCGTGCTGACCATCCAGCCGGTGTGGTCGTTTCGGATTATCAGCATTTTGGGGTTTATGAAGTCCCCCTCGGACAGTAGGAAAACCACCATGAATACGACTACCCCGTTGATGAATCTTAACTTGGATGCCAAGGCCCAAGCCGCTTTGATACGCAGCCAGGAAGCATATCGAGCTTGGATGCGTGCCCCAGCAGAACAGAACAATGACACCCTGTGGGACGATCGCGTGACAGCGGCGCTGCGCTTGGCGGATGAGATCAGCCGCATAGCTCAACCGGATCTTGATTTATTCATCATCGCGGCAGCACGGGCCGAGCGCCTGGCGGCATGGGAAGAGCTGTGCAGCAAGTCTGTCGCAGCTGACGACCTGGAGAACTGGAACACGCAGCTGGTGGATGAGGTTGGTGAAATGCTCAATGAAAAACTCATCAGCCGGGATGACGCTGACGCCCTGCGTTTGCGAGCTGAGTTCCGTTGGACTGCCGAAAACGCCAGAACTGACGAACCCGCCCAGTAATCACGGAAAACGGGGCGGATCCGCCGCCCAGGTACACCAAAAGCCCTGCCCTAAAAAGCTGGGCCTAGTCAGTAGAGAGGCGCGGTGATCGCGCCCGAAAGGGGTCTTCTGCAATGTCGGACTTGCATCGAAAAATTGGTGAAATATTTTGCGTTTTTCTCGCGGTATACCTCGTTGGCTTGGCAGTCGTTGCTATTTTTGGGAGTGAATCTCCAGTGTTCCAGCAATACCGATACGCAGGCTTTGGTATTGCCGTTGTCGCAGGTGTTTGGATTGTGTTTCGCAGCCCGAAAGATTAACCGCAACATCTAGGAAAACGCACCAGGTACGCAAGCCCCGCCGTCAAACGTGGGGCCAGGTCAGTAGAAGCACATCGGGTAGGCCGCAGTGCAATGAAGGAACGAACCATAATGAAATCTCGAGTTAGCCTGATCATGCTGGCCCTGCTTAGCTTGGCGTCTGTGGCACAAGCTGGCCAGACTGATACAGCTTCTGACTTGTCGAAGCTGGCCAGCAAGACGCTCCAGGTTGATGGCATCACCGATGCTCAAATTGTTGAAGTCATGAAGACCAATCCGCCGTATTCGCCGTTTATCTTCACCTACTGCCGAATGGGATCGCCGAGCCTTTGGCGGTATGAGGTTATCAGCAGCGACGGCCCGGCTTCGCGCCGTGGCGGAAGAACTGTCAAATCCCAGGCAGTGGTAATCGAAAGCGATTCGTGCAAAGCCGCGAGTTAAGGGAAAACCCGCTCAGCTGCACCACAAGCCCCGGCCTAAAACCGGGGCCGAGGACGTAGAAGGGACGCCTATTTTCGCGTCCATTGATGAGAGATCAACGATGAGCAATCAAGTGGTTCATTTCAACCCAGCCGGGGACGAGCAGTGGCCCTTTACAACCGAAGTGGAAATTTTGCTCGGTGGCGTGGCAAGGCTAATATTCCCCGATGGTACTGAGCAGTTCGTGGATGACGACGAAGAACCTGTGTACGTCTACTCGCCCCGGTTGTTGCCCGAAGCACTAGAACGCTTCTGTGAAGCGAACATCGAGAACTACCAGGAGTTCCATACCAAGCACGTACGCCAGTTGATCCGTTGTGAGCGTGTGCCGATGGAAGACTTTTGGACTGTTGCCGGTCAGGTGTCCCAGCCTCAAGGCGAATTCCTTGCCTCGGTCGAGGCTCAGACCAACAAGCGCAAAGGCAAAAGTTTTCAGGTCGTCCAACCCCAAGCCAAGTAGGCAGGAAAATATGAAAACCATCGTTGGTCTGTTTTGGGTGTTGATCGGGGGAATGTTTCTCTCTTCTGGAGTGATCGTGTTCACCATGCTGCTAGGTACCGGTACAGATTTGCTAGGGTTTACCGACTGGACGTTGGGGTACTACATGCTGTGCCTCGGCTTATGTACCGCAATGCTTGTTAAGTCCAAACCTGCGCGTGAGCATTGGCACTTCATGAGTTTTTTTTTCCTGGAAGCGATTATGGTGATGGGGATTGGCTTTGATGCGGTCGCTGGTGAAAGCGGCGGGCAAGGGCCGGTAGCACAAATGCAAGCGAATCTGGTTTCCATGGCCCTGATGGCTGCGAAAGTGGTGATGTATGTAGCCCCCGGTGCTGTGACAGCCTTCTACGCTTTTATTGCGTACGAGGGCGTTTCCAAGGCTCGATTAAAGTACCCGCACTGACTGTTCAAGGAAACATGCCTTGACCACAGCAAGCCTTATTTAAGTGTTGACCAGAGCGTTATCCGTCGAGCGTTTGAGATTGCTCTAGGAGCGTGACAAAGGCAGATAGCCAAGTCCATAATAGGTGCGTTAATAGCACCCATGAGCAGCCCAATGAGCGATGTTGTGAGTTATCCAAAAGGCGATCTGCGGCGCATGCTCTCTGTGCTTGCTGCAATCGACTCAATGCCCGACGCCACGCTGGTAAAAGTTGTGGCAAAAACCGGACTCGACAAGAAGACTGTCACCAACCTGATAACCCAAGCGGGCGAGCAGGCTGGGGTTAAAATCATCAAGTCGGGGCCGGTTTATACCCTCGAAAGCTGGGGGCCAATAATTAAGAGATCCGGTGCAAAAATGGCTTTGACAGGTGCTTTAAACGCACCTACAATACCCACATAGAAACTTATTTGGGAAAACAACCTCATGAAACACGAATTTTTAAAAGCCAGCGCACCAACACTTATGAGCTTCGCAGTGTTTTTCGTATGTTTAGCGATGAAAGCAACAAGTATTCTGCCAGCGGTCGGGGCTGCTACTTCTGCGGGTTTCTTTGTTATCACCATGCTAGAGCTTTACAAGCCTTCGAAGTAGCAGAGCGCAGCACCGCCCAAGCCCAGCCCCCGCGCTGGGCCGAGGCCGTAGAAGGGTGCTGTTTTAGCGTCCGTATCCAAAGGGAATTTACCGATGTTCAAAAACATTTTCATGGTTGCAGCTCTTTTTGTTGCTGTTTCGGGCTGTGCACAAATTGCGAAAGTAAGTGCGCCACTTGATTACACCACTGGCGTGAACGTAAGCACCGCTCAAATGGCAAATTTCACTGATAAGAAAACCACCAAGGACGATGTTGTTAGCGCCTTGGGCCAACCAGGTAACAAGTCAGAGGTTGCGGGCAATGAAATCTGGAGCTACGGGTATACCTTTATCCCTGGCGTTCCATTCACCAGTAAAAAGAACGTGAGCGAAACTACTGTTTTCGAGTTCGATAAGCGTGGTGTTCTCGCCAAACATTATAAAACCGGTGCAAATACTCAAAATACGAATCCATTGCTAAACGCTGCTGGAATGTAACGCTTATTTTCAGACATTCTCACCACGGCGACGATGCTTAGGTAAAGGGAAATTAATCATGAAAATTCTGACGTTTGTTGCGGTACTTCTGCTGGTGGTTGGCATTGCAAAGGCTGATGTGATCTTGGGGACGCTGGCAGTGAGTTCGTTGCTTTTTGCAGGTGCAGTCATGCTTGCCGAACAGTGCATCAACCAACAGTCTGTCGCATCGTAGGAAACATCCATGGACCTAGTTGCTCGCCGAGTCATCGAAAAACGCATCATCATTGCAGCCGCAGAATGCTTGGTTGCTGCTGGGTGCAGTGTTTCCGTTTTTAAAGGCGAAAAGGTATTTCTTACCGACAGCACAGACCCGGTCGCGATTGATGCAGCTTTGCATGCATCGGGGGAGCCCGGCTTCCAGGTTAAGCGTGTCATCGAGGGCGTTCTGCAGGAGGGTTGGGTGGATTTTGTAGGAGAGCGTATTGAAATGATCACCGCAGACACCACGCTGAACCTTCAAAGTGCATTGCAGCCGGCCAATGTATTAGCCTTAAAGCTAAACGCCCAGCAAGTCGATGGCAGGGGAAGCGAAGTTGATCTACGCAACCTGGATATTGAATCTCAAGACATCGCGCGAGCCATACGGCAACTGCGTAAACACGGATTCCGAATTGCACGCACGGAGTCTGATCCTTTGAATCAGCAAAAGTTGTACGAGGACGCCACGGCCGTAGGGTGCGCTATGCTTGGTATGGTTCCCAGCGAATTTAATAGAGGCCAACTGCAGGTGCAGAGAATCGTGTTGGCAATCGAAGATAATCTAAGTGATCCAGGCATGGTGACCAAAGACCATGTAAACCTCGCGTCCCCGGTAAACCGTGTTAAGTGATTAAGGAAATTTTGCACAGCTAGAACACAGCCTCTTGCTGGGTTTTAGCCAGTAAAATCATTATCAAAGTGAGCCTCCATGAAAACAAATATTGTTCACGTTGCACTCGTTGCTACCTTATTCATGCAAATAACTTCATGCACATCGTCGTCGTCAGAGCAAAAAGCTCCAGCGCAGCAAAGAGGCAATGACGCTATCAAAATGGCTCCACGGGAATCAGTCGAATTGGCTGTTAGTTACTGTGACAGCCAACGAGAATTGCCAGTACGAAAGCAGGTCGTCACACTCGGTGATACAGCTATTTTCGAACCGACAGATGCAACGATTTATGAGTTGAAGATTAAACCCTTCAAAAACGCTGATGGGATAATGGTCATGTCCATGATCGCCCAGTGGCGAGATAACGTTGAGCGTCGAGACGTTCTATTTTCGCGCCAAATCCTCACTCAAGAAGGCGAGATAAGTCCCCAATCGGTGCTAAAAATTAATGGTCACAATAGCTGTTTCACCGTCACCGCACGGTCAGCCTCAAACGTTGCAAATTAGGGATTAAAATGACGAATGGCTACGCATCGATTTGACGATAAACACAACGCGACGATTCGCCCCGTCGAAAAAATCTCATCGACGCATTACCAATGCGAAGTCAGGGTGGGACTGACAGACGGGTCACTAACGGATTCGCGTTTCTTTGGCGAAGGCTCGACGGCAAGGCAGGCCGAAAGCGACGCGCTCAGTCAGGCCAGTAAAGCTATTTACGCGGGGAAGATTTTGTATCGTCCCGTGCCTGTTCAGGACGATCAGTGCCCACGCTGCGGAGAAATGTTAACTGATGGGAAGGCACTTTTCTCCGTCCGGCAGCAAAGACCTGGCGCAATGTGGGAGGGTGAAGAAAAAGCACCCGAACTGAGAGACTGTCTGAAATGTCCTTCATGCGGCTATAGCGAGACTAAGCCTCCGAAATTGTAGGAGTTATCACTACACCCAAAAGCCCGCCCTGTGCGGGCTGATGCCGTAAGACCAGCGGTAGGTAAATCCACTGCCGCGCCCATGGGCTTGCTGGCCGATGCCATCCAGGGCGACAAGTCACCCTGTCCACCACCAGCTCCACGAACAATGGAAACGCAAAGATCGTCGCCCGGTACGCCTCCGGCACCGGCAGCGTTTGAACGAGGAAAGGACGATGAAAAAGAATCCCGTGGGTACCCGCTGCACCCCTTTTTTTGCGTGGAGGCAGGGCCGTGGCCAATGACACGAACGAACACACCATCATCCTGCTCCCCGGCGGTCGCTTTCGCCTGAATGCCGGACCCTACGACCTAGAAACCAGCCGTCCGCGCTATGCCGTCCAGGTGAGAGCGCGCGACGAGCATGAGCAGTCCAAGGTCGAGGACAATTCGCTGATCATGGGACCGGCCGGCCGGCACTTCTATGTTTGGGACGTCAAAAACGGCTCTACCTGGCCTGTGTTTCTGACCTTGACCGTGGACGGCGTGCCAGTAGCGGCTGGGTACGATAGCCAACCAACATGAGCTACCAGGTAGCCTAATGGCGTAAGGGGCACAGAGCGCGTCACAGCCAATGCGCAGGCGAAAAAAAACCGCCTTAGAGGAGGCGGTTTCTTCGTGCAATCCGGTTAGAGGCCGGGCTTGCGTTCTCCACAGGGAGCATTAGCGTGTGGACCAATCCTAACTGATAGTTGACATGCATGACAACGAAATAGTGGTCATAAGTGGTGTGAAGTGGCGATTAATGACACTAAACGCCAAAAAAACGCTGAGTGGTCGCAAATGTCAGTGCGAGCTGCCTTTGAAACGCAAAATGAAACGAGTTTTGTATGGCAAAGCGCCGCATCGCAACACAAATCCAGATTTGTCGTTATAGTGGCCGTGTTCCGCGTTCGTCACCTGAGAGGTTGGCCGGGCCAAGCGCGCGAATTTTGGACCGACTGCCACGGAGTAGAGACCCGTACCGGTTAATGCAGAAGGACCATCAGCCCAGCCGCCTCACAGGGAGCATTAGCGTGTTTCCGAAGGTGCGTGAGTTCCGGTACAGCGCGCTGGAGGTTAGGCCCAACTACGGGAGGGCCTTAGCATGTTGAAATATTTGAAACGTGCGTGGGACCTCGTGGTGGTATGTGTCCGTGTTCAACACGTTTACGAACTGCTGCGAGACTGCCTTGAAGACTTGTAAGGGTTGAGAGGTAGGCCGCCCTGGCTTCGGTCAGGGCGGTTTTTTTTGGCCAAAAAAACGCGACACTGGAAACCCGTAGAGTTCGGAAAATAAGGAGTTTTGAATGCTATTTGAGTTTTTGAACATCGATGCCACAGCGCGTGCGCTGATTGCCACGTCACCAACCTTCATCAACAAATACGCAGAGCACGACGATGCTGTTGCATTCCTGAAAAAACAGGCAGTGGCGCTTTATCAGAAATTTTATGCTGCCGCCGAAGCAGCAGAAGACGTGGCTGATGGCGTGCTGCAGGTGCCGGTCTGGAAAGATGTTGGGGTCACGTTCTGCGCCGTGCAAGAACCCAATCGCCCGCGCGGAGAAGATTTTGCGGTGAGTTTTGAAACCCCGGGGGCTCTCTACATCGAGGTCAATTTCTGGACCTCGTTGTCTTGAATGAAAGGCCGGGACAGGCTGTTAAGGCATGACCTTTTCAGTATTTAACCTTGTAGGTTGGTGAGTCTTCCGGCCGCTGGCCCCGGCGGTCGTATAGGCGGGTCGTGCTGATGTTGGCATGGCCCAGCCATATTTGAACCTTGGCAATATCGGCGTCATGTTCCAGGGCGTTGGTCGCGGCCGTCGCGCGCAGCCCGTGCACACCCAGCCCGTCGACGTTGATGCCCACCGCATGCGCCCATTGCGCAACCACCTTGTAAATGCCGTTACCCGTAACGGCGCCGCCGGTGGTGCGGCCACGGATCGAGCGGAACAGCGGACCATTGCCAGGCTCGCGGCCGTTGTCGCGCTCCAGGTACTCATAGATCCGATCGGCCGCGACCGGGTGCAACGGTAAATAGCGCGTCTTGCCGCCCTTCCCTCTCACCTGCAGGTGTTTGATGCCGCGCCGTTCCTGCAGGTCGCCAGTCATCAGCTGCGCGGCTTCTTGTCGACGCAAGCCGTGGTACAGCAGCACTGCCAATATCGCGCGATCGCGCACACCCTTGAGCGTCCAAGTATCCGGCGCCGTCAGCAGCAATTTAGCCTGGTCGTCACCGAGTGCCGGCGTCTTGCCCTCGTTGGTTTCAATGCGCGGCCGTTTGACGCCGTGCACGGGGTTGCCGCCGGCGACGGCGTTGCTTTCCAGGAGGTGGTCAAACAGGCTGGCCAGCGCCGCCAGTTTGCGCCGGATGGTGGCCCCGGCCAGGCCGCGAGTTTCCAGCTGAGCGCGCCAAGCAAGCACGTGGCCACGGGTGACTGCGCGAAATTCCTCGGCGCCGGTGATGCCCACAAAGCCACAAAAGTCGGCCAGATCGCCCTGGTACGCGCGACGCGTGCGCGGGTTGTCGATATTGGCGAACCATTCGGCCGCTGCCGGCACGGCGGCCAGCTGCTGGAACTCGGCAGCGCTCAGGCGCCGTTCGCCGGCGCCGGTGGTGATGAGTTCGCTCATGGGATGCCTGGCCCGGCCGGGCGACCGGCTGCATGTTCGCTGGCCACCCATTCCCAGTATTCACGGATCAGGCGTTTGTCCTGAGCCTCGGGCACCAGGTGCTGCCAACGTTGTTGTTCCAGCTCCATTTGCTCGATGCCGCGCACCTCCTCCCCGATCACGGAGCCGGCGGCGGCAAAGCATCGACGTGCCCAGTACCAGAACCCGTCAGATGAGGTGTACTGATACAGCGGCACAAGGGGCACCTGGTGCGTGCGCCACAGGTGCCACAGCACACTCAATCCGATGCCTTTGCGCTGCTGCGCAGGATCGATTTCAAGCATGTTGATATACAGGCGGTCGCCCAAGGGATTCACGCCGTAATCGACGTGGCCAACACGATGGCCACCGGCCTCGATGACGTCAAAGTAATCGGTGCCGGGAAACACGAAGTTGCCGCGTGCGGCTTCGCTGCGTTGGGTCACCAGCTGCAGGTCGCTGGCCTGCGCATCGAGCCTGGCGGCGGCGCGCCGGTGGAAGAAATTGTGCAGCGGATCGAACAGGCTCATGGCTGAGGTTGCCCCGCGCCGGCCGTGACAACCTGGACGAAGGTATTGACCTCGACGTTGACATAGTCGCGGGCACCCATCGTCCCCCCGTTATGACCTAGGATGTACAAGTACCAGTTGCTCGCCTTGGCGCCATACTGGTGGGACTTGCTGACGTCGCCGGATGACAGGCCGACGCCGTAGCGGAACACGACATGATCCTTCTCGAGCACGTCCTCCGCAAAACGACGTTCAACCGTGTAGGTTTTGCCGCTAGGGGCACGCATGAAGACCGTGACCGGTTTTTTACAGGTTCTGCATGTCCAGTTCTTCCTGTTGATCTTGCCGATCTGCGTGCGCAGGGTTCGACCGCATGGGCAGTCGTAGTGCTGGTCGTGACTGTGTCCGAGGGTGATGAACATACGGGGCGTCCTGGCTGGATTAGGGTGATAACGTATTTTATCACTACTTATCAGGTATGAGAGCGCAACGGCAAATTTTGTCAGTAAGTGACCAAAAGGCGTGTGTTGTTCGCGACAAGAGCAAAGGTTAGTTAATTAGTATTGAAGGTGTTTTTTCCGGCCGGTAGTGATCCAGATCGATCAGCGAGTGCCGATCAGGAGGGATGTTACGAGGGATTGCCCCAGTCGGACTAACCGAGGCGATTATCATTGTTTGGCCGTGTTAGGGACGGTTTACAGGCTCGCCCTCCCCTGTTTCTAGTTCCCTGCGTAATGCTGCCAAGGCGCGCTTAAGGGTTTCCCCTAAAGTCTGATCAATTAAATCCGCGACCCGATAAAGCTCATCCTTGGTTTGCTGCTCTCCTCTAATATTGATTTGTACATTGCGGCCAGTTTTGAAACGTCTTTTCGAGCGGTCTACTGTTGCGGGCATAGGTGTTGCCTGGCGATTGACAAAACCATGCTCGTTCGCCAACTCCTCAATTTCCGCTTTGCTTTGCTTGGTCTTCTGTTCGGCTGCTGTCTTGGGCTCGAAATTTTTCAGGGAATCCAGAGGATCTACGCGGCTCATACGGTGACTTTCTCTTGTTGTGGCTGGGATTCGGACGTGATTCGGGCTATCACCTCCCTGGCGAAAGCTTCGGCATTCTCGATAGCCTTTTCAACATTGGAGACTTCATCAGTAGGTAGTAACGCAAGTGGCTGGCGGTATGAAAACATCGCCTTGAATGCTGCTCGTTCATTCAATTCTGTTTCAAAAAAAGGTATCCCACCGGCTTTAAAACTTTTGCGGATGTGCCTTGTATCGCGGCTTTGAATCGCAGCTGATGTGCGTGTGAACAAAACCGCATATGGCAATTTGTAGTCTGGTTTGTGTTTTTGAATGCCTCGTTCGTGGGCTCGAATCAGCCCAAACGCCCTACTGGCCTGCTCTGCGTCTAAGTGCGAGCCTTGTGTTGGTACGACTACAAAGTCTGATTCCGCGATCGCATATGCAACGATTGTGGCCGCTGTGCCTTCAAGGTCAACAATCACGAAGGGGGTTTTTGTTGCAGAATCAGCAATAGTTTCTCCAATCGTTTTGTCAGTAACATCTGAAATTATAGTCATGTTTTTGGGGGTTTCCCCGCCCTCTGCCCACGACGCAATCGGATGGTTTGGATCGGCGTCGATAACGGTCACAGGGACACGGCGAGCGATTTGCTCAGCTAGTGCCAGTGCGGATGTGGTTTTTCCAGCCCCACCTTTAGGAGAGACAAAAACAATTACCGGCATAAAAACCCTCGCTTTTTTAGCAATCAGCAGCTAATGAATTGGTTATTGGATGCTTTTATGAATCCATAATGAATTCTTACTGAATTCTGTTCTCGGATTGTAGCCTGCCCCTTTGAGGAATTCAATATGGATTCATGGGAAATTCGTTTCGGAATTCTCGCATGAATCCACATATGAATTCATCTACGAATTGGCGTATGAATTCTGATTGGGTTATGCTAGAGCATTCATTGCTGGATTCTTTGTGAATTCACAGATGAATCCATTGAGAATTCAAGCAAGAGGTTTAATAAGGATTCATTTGTGTAGCCATTGTTGCATTCATCTGGAATTCAATTTGGATTCAACTGTAGGGCAGGAATGCAAGCAGCTGTGAATTTTGAAGGATTCATTGGTGAATTCACGTGAATTCATGGAGGGAGGCTGATCCTATATGAAAAGAGATTTTTAAGGTCTAGCTGAAAAATGTGTGATTGAGGATCACCGCTGCTGGGGTTTACGACCTCATTCGACATCCAGGAGATGATAGAGGCCGCCTGTGGCCGCTGGTGTTGAAACAAACATGCAAGGCATGGTTGCGTATACCTACAGTGTAGAAAACGTCTCTACCGCGATCTGAGGACGGATGGTTCTGTGCAGCATTAGGCGAATTTCGCCTAAATAATTCTTGCAGATAGGCGAATTTCGCCTATAATAGATCCTGTTGGTGGCATGCAGAAAGCCACTCGACTCTTGAGGGGGCTGGTCATGCCGCTGACGGAGAACGAGATGAGACTTTCAGATGTGGCGACCATACGGACGAATTACCCAGAGGCACATTTCTGGTTGGTTCGGAGAGGGTCAGAGGATAGGTGCGGGGAGCCAGTTCGGGAATTTAACCCTGAACACATTGGCATCCGGATCGACCGTTACGACCTTCTGTTGCCGGACTACCTTTTCTACGTCCTGGTTCATTTCCATCAGGCCGGATACTGGAAAGCGGTAGTTACGGGAACTCTTAATTTGGTCAACATCCGTGTTTCAGACGTTCGACGTATCGAGCTGTCACCACGGTAGGGCAGGGGGCGAAAGCCCCTGGTTCTTTCCATTTAAAGGATCTGCACCATGCGTATCGAGTTGCCGGATATAGCAGCACAACTGGAAACTGTTTTTCAGGCAGGCACGAAAGCTGCGATTGAACAACTGAATGCCAATCTACAGGCCCCGAGGTTGGCCCCACAGCAAGAGATAGACGAAGGGAAGTATTCGCGTACACACCTGCTGCGCGATTCCGAAGGCTGGGAGCCTCCGCACCCTGACATCGTTGGGGCGTACTTCCGACATTTTCAGTTGAATTTTGTTGAGTACAACACGGATAAAAAACTCGCTGCGTTACTTGGCTTGCGAGGAGCCTCAACTGATCGACGTATTAGAAGTTTCAAAGATGGGGGCACACCGGTTCCTTATGGGATTTGGCGCCGCTTCTTGGTGCTGACAGGTAGGGTTCCACAGGACGTGATACCCGTATTAGCTTTCATGGGTTAAAGGATGCCGGGGCATGGCTGCAACCATCCCCAGCGGGAACACAATAAACCGGTTAGGAGATCATTATGCTCAGGACAGAATATACCACGAACGATAGCGCTCTTTGGTCCACCTTGTGGGTTATGGATCTTCGGTTGGTAGATCTAACTAAAGAGATTCACCGCAGTTCATTGCTGGAGTTTGCTGGAAAAGTAGCGGTTCCATGTGTTGCCGAAGCGCTTATGGTGGTGCTCGAACCGCAGGAAGCACCCGGCTCTCAGGAGCTTTCATCATGATTCGTATGACTGAGGCTCAAAAAGTAGCTGCCGCGATTTTTGATCAGTTCGGCGCGCGACGATTTCTGGTGATCACCGGCGCACGCGACTTGGTGGCTATCGACCAAGGTCTGCAATTCAAGCTGCCTGCCAACTTCGCTAAAGATGGCGTGAACATGATCCGCGTTGAGTTGAATGCGCAGGACACTTACGACGTGATCGCTGGTCGCTGGGCGCGGCTGGAGTTCAAGGAAAAGACCCGCGAAAGCATGATTTATGCAGAAGATCTGCAACGCGCCTTTACCCGCTTGACCGGGCTCGATACCCATATCTAAGGAAGAAGCCCCGGCCGAAAGGTTGGGGCGCTTTATGGAGTGCCCGTGATGGCCAGCAATAAATCTATCCAATACGTACCGCTCGAAAAGCGCCCGGAGTTCGTTGCGGCTCTGGCCGCGCTTCCTGCTGATAACGCTGAGCTGGAACTGCGCGCGTCGCGCGTGCGTACGCTCTTTAATGACGCCATGCTGGCCGGGGATGAGCAGACGCTTAGTGACGCAAGTGTGGTGTATCGCGCGTGCGTGATAAAGCTCAACGGCGGCACCCACTTCGGCTGTTCCGAAATTCAGAAATTGCTGGAAAGTAAGTTTGCGGCGCCTGCCGGCCAAGTGCCTGCCTGGAAACAAGCCGGTGAGTTCTTGTTGGAAGTCGAAGGCATGCGCATGGTGGTCAGAATGAGCCCTGATTCCATGTCGACACACTGCGGCGCCGAGCTGCACGCGATTGACTTTGATAAGCCCTTTATCAGTAGCACCGGTTTCAGGCATCAGTATATGCATGCGTCGAAACACCTGGGCCGGACCGTGGACCAGGCCGTGCGAGCGGAGGTGTTGGAGTCTCTGGCTGGGGAGGGCAAGGCTGTTGCAATTGACCGGGAGTACGGTGCAAAGGGCGACGGTAAAGCCTGGCCATGGTTGGCAGACGCCTTGGCCGGTGTTCGCTCTGACGGGCAACTGGCGATGTTTGGCGAGGCGCCGAAAGACCCGAATGCTAAGGTGCCCATGAGCAACAAGGAGCGCCAGAAGGCCTTTCGCGAGCGGCAACGCAAACTGAAGGAAGAGCAGGGCGTGCAGGCCGTGTTTCTGGATGAAAACGAACGCCAGTTGATCTATCAGTGGCGTGAGCAGAAGCGCGTCCTTGGTAGGGATCATCAAGCGGGTGTTGTGGTGCCGCATGTCACGTTGGCAAGAATGAATGCCGAGCTTGAGCGCCTGCGTGATGTGGTGCAGCGGATGGAAAGTGACCACACCGGCATAAGTGCTGAGCTATACGCGCTGCAACGGGAGTGCAAGCAGCTGGAAGGCGAGCGCAACAAGGCTCATAGCGCTATCAAAACTTGGGAGGATCGCCTGCGCGCGGCCGGTCTATCGACGGACTACCGCAAGCAGCCAGGCGAATAAAAAAGGCAACAAATGTGATGCATAAGCATCACAAGTGATGCATAATGGCTCTACCGAAACGGCAAGGACTGAAGCAATGAAGTGCAGCGAGTTTCGGCGGTGGTTGATGGCCCAAGGTGTAGAGTTCAAGAGCGCCAAGGGCAGTCACTTCAAGGTTTACTTGAATGGCAAATCAACGATCTTTGCGGACCACGGCAGCAAGGAAATGCACGAAGGGTTGCGCAAAACCATTATCAAACAGCTGGGCCTCAAGGATTGAGGCTTGGCTGTACCCTTTGAAGGTGAGTCATATGTATCAGTACCCGCTGGAGTTGCACCACGAAGCCACCGGCGTGTGGCTGTCGTGCCCTGATATTCCTGAAATGAATGCGTCCGGCGATACCCTGGCCGAAGCGTTTGCCGAAGCCCTGGACGGTTTTGAGTCGGCCCTGTCGCTGTACGTCGAGCAGCGCCGCGCTATTCCGCACGCCTCGGTGCCCTCCGATCCAGCGTTGGTGCTGCACCTGCCGGCGCTGACCGTGGCGAAAATCATGTTGTGGAACGCCATGGTCGACGAAGGCGTCAACCGCGCCGAGCTGGCCCGCCGTATGGGTATCTCACGGCAAGTCGCGGAAAGGCTGGTGGACTTCCTGCACGCTTCGAAAATAGATCAAGTGGAGCGCGCGCTTGGCCTGTTGGGTCGGCGTATATCTCTGGTGCTGGAAGCGGCCTAGCGTTGTCCGTTATGGGTAACGATCAACATGGGAACAGCCCCTATGGAACGTAGTAAGAAGCCCGCAACACTGGCGCGGTGGCAAGCGCTGTATGACGATCATGCAGCGCTGATGCAATCGCCAGAAGGTCACCAGCAAGCGCTGATTGAGCTGGCCGAGGCTCTGCGCGCCCAAGGCGTGATCGAGGACGGGGAATTGGCTGACCTGTTGGAAAACGCGGACGCCGCCTATCAATGGGGCGTTGAGGCGCAATTAACGGAAGAATTGAACCGCAAGGATCTGCAACCATGAGTAATAGCGTAAAGCCCCGCACCACTTCGCGGAGCGACCTTTTTCTGATCCTGGGTATCTTGGCTATCGCCGGCATTGCCTTGGCCATCTATCTGGATAACAAAGCGAGCCGCGCCTGGCTGGCTGAATACTGCGAAAAATCGAGCGTTGGCGTGTTCTCGTCAAAGCTGGAGTGTATTGCTCGTCCGATCGATAGGTAGAGCTGTGCCTGTTCTAACGCCGGCCCAAGCCGCCACTTACGCGCAGGTCAGTGAGGCGCTAGACGAGGAAGGTTACGGCGACCTGCTGACGGGCCAGGCGGTCGACGTGCGTGATGCGGTGGCCCAAATGCAATTGGACGCTGAGCAGATGGCCGAGCGGGCTACACGGCTGCACCGGTTGTTGGCCGGGGCTGACGCCCTGGCCGCCCAAGAGCGCCGCGCGGCCGAGCAGGAATAGTCCGCGCGTTACCCATAACGAACTGAGCTGAAAGGAACCCTCGCCATGGAGCCAGTATTTCCAAAGCTGACTGATGCCCAGGTGCAGGCCGGTGCGCGTCCGGGGGAAAGCTGGGAGCAGGCTCGCGACCGTCTCTATCAGGAAGTGGATAATGATGCTGACTGGCGCACCATTCATTCGGTGCTGGATGAGTCCGAAATTGCTATTGGCATCCGTTCAGCAGACGCAGCGCGAGCAGAGCAGTGGCAATACGACATGGTATTTAGGCTATTGAGCCCCCGCGCGCAGTTTGACCAGTGGTTGCAAGTTCAAGGGCGCACACGGCCCTCCGAACCGCCACTTGAATGCCCGTCGTTTGAAAGTCTAATCGCGGAAGGGTTTGTTTGGCACGCTTGCGCCACACGTTTACCGCATGAGGATGGGCGCGGCCGGCTGCGCTATTTGGTAAGCGTGGACTATGACAGCTGGTTGACCCTATGCCGATATGTGCCCATGGGTTGGGAGTGCATTAGTGATTCGTCACTGATCAGCGGCGTGACGAATTGGAGGATTGCCAGCCCAGATGAACAAGGCAGTCGTGAGGCCACCGTAGACGAACTGCGCACGTTGTTCACGATGCGTAACCCAAATCGAACTACCAAGTAAGGAGCTTTACTATGTCTGATACAGAAGCCAGCTCAGTCACCTTGGTGCTGCCTAATTATATAGCGGATGTGCTGGCCCAATGGGCGCACGCCGATGCTGACTTGATCGATCGTAGCGGTGATTCGGACAGGCAGGAACAGCGTGCGCGGCGTGCAGATCTGGCCGATGACTTCGTGCGCAATGTGCTGCAAATCCTGCCGGTACTTTCCGCCGAAAGCGACTTAGCCACCGCACTCAAATTTCGTGACCTGGTTTATTCCGAGCATCTTGCCGCACTCCCAAAATAGACAGGAACTCCCATGTTGCGCGAGGCGGCCGAAGATGCCGCGAAGCGAACGCCGCCGCGTTACGAATAACGAAACAGAAAGGAACCCTCGCGCCGTCATGCCCGCCACAATTCCCATGCTGCGCGCAGGGCCAGGCCGACGGCGGCGCGAAGGAGTTGTTGTAGCAGCCAGAGCAGTACGGTTTTTAAAATGCGCATGATCGTTGTCGCCTCGGTAGGAGTGTCTACAGCGTGCCGTCACGACTTGGGCGGTTCCACTTGGGGTTTTTCCACGCCACGTCACGACAGTGCCGGCGTCCACTGTGAGGCAACGAATAGCCTTACTTTTTGTCACGTTACCGAAACGGTTTTAACTTGAAAGGAACCTCCGCCATGACCAAGCAAAAGAACGACCCGATCACCCTGGAGCTGCACGCGTATGTGGTGGACATGCTGGCCGACTGGGCGCGCCTGAGTGGCCGCATCATGGCCCCGGCCGTCGTACCCGGAGAGAAACGTAAGCAGGACGCGCAAAGTGCGGACTTGGCGCAAGACATTGTGCTGGCCGTGCTGAACTCGCTGCCGGCGTTTACCGATGGTGATCTGGCCGAGGCGCTGGCCGAGCGCGACGCGGCCTATGCCGCGTACCGCGCTGCCAACCCTAAATAGAAAGGAACCCCCGCCCGGCCGATCCTCGACCGGGCCGCCCAGGAGCAAGACCGATGCAGTTGCACGAAGTGGATGTGATTCAAGAGCTGTTCAGCGTCAAGGAGGTGAATGAGGCGTTGGCCCAAGGCTGGCGGATTGTGGCGGTGGTGTCCTCGATCGAGCCGGGCTTAGGTGATTTGCCGGTGGCGTGCTATGTCATGGGTCGTTATGCCAAGGCAAAAAGCCAACTGCCTGAAGGTGGTGGCTTTCAGCAAACGGTGAAGTGAGCCCGCGCGTTACGAATAACGCCAATTATGTAAAACCGCTCTGGCTTCGGCCAGAGCGGTTTTTTTTTGGAAAAAAAAACCCGGTACGAGGCAGAGGCTTCATTCAAACTTCGGCCCAACTAAAATTTCGAACAGAACGAGCGTTGTCCATCAGGGCGTTTTTCCAGCGCGAACCTGCCCTTAGCATCACCCCCGCAGCAGCAACTCCTCAAATACACGCTGTGCATTTGATTCATCACTGTGGGCAACATTGAAACGCATCGAGTCACGATGTGCCGGGTCGTAACCAAATAGAGCGCCGGGAGCCAGCGCCATGCCGCGTTTCAAGGCTTCCTGGGCCAACAGTTCGCCGTTCACGCCAACAGGCAGGTGCGCCCAAATAAACATCCCGCCTTCATAGGCTATCGGTAATTCGCACCCGCAACGCTTGAGCCAATGCTCAACGCGTGCACCGGATTCCATAAGGCGTTGCACCATGCGCTTGCGGTGCTTGGCATAGCTGCCTTCGCAGAACATGCGGTAGACGATCTGTTCGAACAGTTCCGAAGTCACTCCACCGCTCATTAATTTCATGTTGGTCAGGTTGGCTGCCAGTTGTGGTGCGGCTACAACGTAACTGACGCGGGTGTTAGCACTGAGTATTTTTGAGAAGCCCGAGAGGTAGGTGACATGGTCCAGCCCGGCGATGGCGGCCAGACGCGGGGGAGGGTTGGGGTGCAGGTCGCCGTAGAGGTCATCCTCGACAATATGGCACTGATACTGCTGGGTCAGTTGCAACAGTCGAAACGACTGGCTGGGGCTAAATGAATGACCGGTTGGGTTATGCAAGACGCTGGTAGTTAGGTAAAGGCAGGGGCGATGTTCTGCTAGTAGGTGCTCAAGAGCGTCGAAGTCGAAGCCGTCGGGGCGACGCTCGATGGTGATGACCTTGACCGAATGCAAAGCCAGGTTGGCGTGGAAGTTGAAGTAGCACGGTGCGTCGAGCAGCACGGTGTCGCCAGGGCGTGCGAGCAACCGCATCAGCATGTCCAGACCCTGCACGGTATTAGGTGTGGTAATAATTTGCTCCACCGGCACCGACAAACCTTCGCTGCGCAGCTTTTGTTGCAGCTCCTGCCGCAACGGTAGCAGCCCGGCCGGTGTGCCCAGCCCGGCGATGCGTAGTGACGGCTTACGAACAACGCTGCGCATGGCCTGGCGGATCGGTTCGCCATTGAGCCATTCCTCCGGAAGGTGCCCGTCACCGGGGCGCAGTTCGCAATTGGTAGTGACCAGAGGCCGACGCAATACGCTGAGCAGGTCTTGGGGTAATAGGTCAACCCAAGTAATTGAGGTCGGGCGGGCACTGTCCATTGCTACGAAATACCCACGGCCCTGCATTGAAGTGAGCAGGTGACGTCCACGCAGACGGTCCAACGCTTCGTTGAGGGTGAACTTGCTAACACGCAGGGTTTGGGTCAGCTCGCGAACAGACGGCAGCTTGCTGCCCGGTGCCCAATCGCCATTTTCAATGGCCTCGCTGAACGCCTCGACGATCTGTTGGACCTTGGGTGTGCCTGCCACAAAATCGATGGCGGATACAAACATGCAAGCTTCCTTGTCTTTGCTGGTGATTTTACCGGTTAAGTCAGGCTGGATTTGGCATCACTTTACCTACCTTATGCGATGCAGGTTGCCTAGAATTCCTTGAGGTCATAGCAGGTCCTTATTTCACAAATAAGATGTAGGTATTTTTTTGCTTCCTCAGAATTTTCAGAAATCATCGACATTTCATCGTTGATCAAAAGATAAGAACGCTTTGAAGAATCAATAGGTTTCTCGTGTTCACCACAAATTACTATTGTTCCATTTTCTAATGGCCAAGCGAATGCTTTGCGCCCGTAGTTTCGTTCGGACGCAATATATGCAGTTTTGTCTTTGAGGCTGTCCTCTGTAAGAAACAAACCTAGTGAATAGAAGCTATCAATCAAAGGTATCCATCTAACTTGGGCGCCAATCATTTTACCTGTGCCATAAACAAGCCATTCCAAGCTAATACCTAAGCCCAAGGCAATGCGGCCAGCAGTCTTGGTCTCGTCCATGTTCTTGGTGACGATGTTGCTTATGGTTTGCTCGGGCAGGCCACACCTTATTGAGGCCTCCTTCTGACTGATGTGCAGTTCCTTAAGCGCCTCCTTAAGGCGACTTGAGAGTGATGCGCGTGTGCTCACGTAGGACCTTCCAATAGGTGCGTGGGTGGATGCTCACAATAGTTTTTTTTTCGGCTGAGTGAGATTTTTTTTGCATAGGCTTTTGTTTTTAATGCAAAAAACAAGCTTTGGAACCAAAAAAACATGATCGAATACAAGAAACGTATACGAATTCACGTTCCTAGGTGGTACCCTTCTACTGGGTGGAGGCTTAAACCGGACGCATCTGAGCTTCGAATGGCCTGTATGTGCATACAGATTCCAGGTGTTTTTCGGTCTCCACCGCCTTTTTCAATGATTTTTCAGCCGGATAACCGGCCGGCCTCAGACGCCAGAACCTGTTACGCGATCCGGCACAGCGAGCCCGGTCCACGAGGGCCTCCTTCGGTTCAGCGCGGTCAGGGCTGGGAAATGGAGTGATAGCGGGGGTCCGTGGCTATCTAAAACAATTAGTGAATTACCTCAGCTGACTGCCAGTAGCAGAGCTGAGGCTTCACCAATAACTTTTGTGAAGAGGCTATTGGGAAGTCTCATCAAAAATCATACAAATATAAGTCACCACAAGGTCGCGTTCCCAACCAATGGCGAGTACCTAAATTGTATGACCAATTTGCTTGGTAAGTTGTAATAGGAGAAGCCATGAACGCAACAGATTCAGATGTTCCTGAAGTAAAAGGTGGTGAGCAGAAACCTACGTCTCCAAATAGAACGAAGGTAGTATTTGTAGGTGCCGACCTATTTAGCGTTGCAACTCAGCATGCAATCGCTGTTGGTTATGCCACTGGGACTATTGTCTCAGCGGCAAAATTCACTCAGCACCTTGTTGAAAAATACGGTGATCAGGGGGTGAAAAGCCTCACAGAGCTCATTAACTCTCAACCAAAAAGCTAGAGGATTGTTCTATGTTATCAACCAGTGCCTTTTTGGCCCTGGCTATGAACTGCGCACCTTCAATACATCCAGCAACTCTCACTCCGATCATTAAAACTGAATCAGCATTCAATCCGTGGGCTATTGGTGTAGTCGGCAAATCGCTGACAAAACAACCTCAGTCACTGGAAGAAGCAGTTTTAGCTGTGAAGAAGTTGGTTAAAGAAGGAGCCAATTTCAGCATTGGCCTAGGGCAAATAAATCGGCAGCACTTTGACGTAAATAAATCTGAATCAGTCTTTGATCCTTGTACCAACTTACGCATGACAGCGTCGGTTCTGCAGGACTGCTATGTGAATGCTGTGGAAAGGGGCACACCAACTCAAGTCGCTCTGCTACAAGCTATTTCATGCTACTACAGCGGCAATATCAGTCGGGGATTCAAGGCTGAAAAAGAGTTTGGCGGAAGCAGCCACGTCCAGCGTGTTCTCGCTAATGCTGAAAATTCGAAAGTGCAAGTTCCGGCTCTGGAAAACGTCAACCCAACATTGAATCCGGCGTTGCCAACTGAACCTGCAATGCAACCAATCTACGAGAGCTGGGACGTCTTACGGCAATACCCCCGCTTTGAGCCAACAGCGCCGCCTAAAGCACCGGCGTCTAATCAAAAACCAACACCTAAAGATATTCAGGAAGAAAGCGATGCCTAAAAAAATGCTTCCCCGGCCCGTAATGCTCGAACGAACCGTGCTCATTATTATTTGCCTCATGCCAGCTTACGCAATGGCAGATTGGCTGCAGTCACTTCAAACATGGGGCACCAATATTCGGCTGGGCCTCTATGCGTTGGGGGGAACCTTGGGCCTAGGCTGCCTTATGTGGTCAGGCATCCAGTGGATGATCGCGCGCTCAACGGGTGATCGTTCCCACACGTTCATGGACTACCTGCAGCAGGTCGGCGTCCTGGTTGTGGTGGGTAGCACTATGGTCTTTGGCGCCGCTGCATGGCAGGTATTTGGCACGGGTGCACCTCAATAACTTCAATCCTTCAATCACTTGCACGCGGAGGCGATATGGCCGTCAACGAAGCTTTAAGGCAGCTGACCTCTGAAAGTTATAACGGCATGAGCCGCCCTGCCATGTATTGGAACATCCCCATAATGCCGTTGATTGGTTTGCTAATGGGGGGGCTTGTCAGCGGTGTAATAGGAATTGTGCTGTTCTCCTGGATTTGGGGATTGGTGTTCCTATTCCCATTCCTCGTGGTGTTGATCGCGCTGCGTATCGTGTGCGTCATCGACGGCCAGTACTTGCGTCGCGTGAAGTTTGGATGGCGTCGTATAAGGTCGAATCAGAAATATGGCAGGGCGCTTTTGCTGACCCCATCCAATCCAAACTGGAGTGCATTTTATGGCAAACGGTTTTCGCAGCAACGTTATGTCAGCGGAGGAAAAAGCCCCGCTGATGAGGTATCCAGTTGACGAACATATCGTCACTCTTGAGGGTGATCGTTTAGTCAGCTTGATCAGGCTTAAGGGCGTTTCTCATGAAACACGAGATGATGAAGAACTAAAGCGCCTTTACTACAGACTCAATCGGTACTTTGTTGCATTAGGTAAGAAAGAAGGTAAAAACCTAATGGTTCAAACCTACGTAACAAAGACTCAAATTGAGCTTGATACTGAATACGTAATGCCGTTGCCTGCGTTGCAAGACTTCGCAGATGCTTACACGAAACCCTTTCGCAACGGTTCTTTCTTGCAAGTTGGATACACGCTTGCGTTGGTATTAAAGTACAGCGACTTAGACGACGGTATCCGTCGGATGACAGAATTACTTACTTTGTCATCAACAATGCTTTCTCGCTATGACGCTTCAATTATGGGGCTAGAGGAAAATGGTAACGACTCACTTTTCTCTCAGATTGGCCGTTATTTCAGTCTACTCATCAATGGTCATGAGCAGGACGTGCTGGTTAGTGATACTCGAATTGGCGATGCGCTGATTGACAGTGTTACAAGCTTTGACCATTACGATTTCATTGAAAATCGACCGAACCGAGGCGGGCAGAGATTTGCTACGACTTACGACCTTAGGGATTACCCAGGAGGCGGTTCTTACCCTGGCATGTGGGATGAGGCGATTGAGCAGCAGTTTGAATTGACCCTTGTGCAATCCTTCATTTTTGAAGATCGAAACAAAGCCAAAAAGAACTTTCAAAAGCATATTTCTGACCTCGCATCGGTAGAGGGTACTTCGCGGCAGACGGAGGAACTTGAAAACGCAATTGAAGCAATAACATTGGGGGACAAAGCCTTCGGTCGTTATCATGCCTCTCTAATCGCGTATGGAAAGACGCCGGATGAGGCAATTGATAACGGCTCGAAAATGGAGTCTATTTTTTCGGTAAATGAAACAGGCTTCGTTCGCTCAACGATGAGCAACGTGGACACCTGGTATACCCAGTATCCAGGTGCAACGAATGCGCTTTATCCAATGATTAAGTCAACTGAAAACTTGGCTTGTGGCTTTTCGCTGCATGCGACCCCGACAGGCAAAGCCAAAGGCAACCCCGTTGGTGATGGGACAGCCCTGATTCCAATGCGCACCCATAACGACTCTCTGTTCCTTCTTAACGCTCACGATAGCGCACCTGGTCAAAACAACCTTGGCGAGCAGGTACCAGGGCATATGTCGTTCACAGGATCTACGGGCGTCGGGAAAACGACCACAGTAGGAGCTGTTCTATCGTTTTTCAGTCGTTGGAACCCAATGGGTTTTACGATTGATTACAACGAGTCGTTGAAGAATCTTCTGGAGTCGTTAGGAACGCCTTACTTCACACTAAGTCCAGGTGAATCAACCGGGATTAACCCTTTTCAGTTCGTGGATTCGACAAGTCTGCGCACCCTGCTCTACGAATTAGTGGTTTGTTGTGCTGGTGGAGCTGATGACAACGAGAAAGAAAAAATTCATGACGCCGTTGCAGCTGTTATGGGCCACACGCATGTGCGTAATCGTGGAATGTCGTTGTTATTACAAAGCATCACGCCAAGTGGCGGTAACTGTTTGCACACGCGTCTTTCAAAATGGTGCCGCAAAGCTGGTGCTGGGAATAGGGTGGGGCAGAACGCATGGGTTATAGATGCAGAGATAAACCAGTTCAACCCTCAAAACTATCGTCGTCTCGCGTTCGACTGCACGCAAATACTTAAGAAGGAATATTCGGTAAAACAGCCAGAGGTGCTAGAAGTCCTGCTGAAAACGCTTTTCTACATGAAGCGAATAATGCACGAGGCAGAACCGGGCAGTCTTCTTATCAACTGCGTAGCAGAATATTGGGTACCACTGTCGTTTGAAAGCACCGCCGAAGCCATAAAAGAAATTCTCAAGGCGGGACGTCTTCGAGGTGAAATTCTGATTATGGATACCCAGTCCCCAGAAGATGCGATAAATACTCCGTACGCAGCGGCCGTTATTCAACAGGTCGTTACGTCGGTATGGTTGGCCAACCCGAAGGCCGATCGAGAAGGTTATGCAACATTTGGCGTTAAAGGAAAGGTGTTTGACACAGTAGCTGAGCTTGAACCTCTGAGCCGCGAAATGGTGGTCTTACAGGGGCATCAGGCCGTTAAGCTGAAAATGCAGCTCGACGATTCACTCAAGTATTGGCTGCCACTTCTCTCGACCGATACAAAAAACGCCTCTGTCGCTAAACGTGTGCGTAAGGAGCTGCAATCAACTGAGCCTGAAGTATGGGTTCCAGCGTTCTTGGTAGCTGAGCATGTACGTCGTTGGATTAACACAACTGATCCAGACATTTGGCTTTCTGGGTTCCGACTGGCGACCGAAATCACTGTGAAACTCGGTACTCAAAATCCGAAGGTCTGGATGCCGGTTTTTGAGAAAGCCTGGACATCACGTCAATAAACTAACCTGCAGGTCGCTATCATGAAAATGCAAATCGCAGCACTTGCCGCTGCCGTTGTACTAGGGGCTGCATTATCAAACACTGTATTCGCTCTTGGCGTTCCGACGCTTGATGCCACCACTGGGTTGATCCTCACGAACAGTGCCATAGCTCAGGCAAGCCAGGCTGCGAATGCACTCAAAACCGCGAAGGATGGCATTGAGCAGGTACGTGACCAATACAACAACTACAAAAGCATCGTCACGGGGAACGACAAGCTTGGCAATTTTCTAAGCAACCCATCGATCAACAAGGTGTTGCCGTTGGGTGAGTGGTCGCAGCTCTACAGCGACGTTAAGGACATTGCTAGCCTTCGTGAGCGCTACGGTTTGAAATCTGAGAACCAAAGCGTTCAAGCCAGGTTTGACCGCGTCCTATCTGCCATGGATGCTCTGGAAAAAACGTATGATGCAAGCACCGAAAGAGTGAAAAATGCCGAGCTACTTCGAGCTAAACTCAATGAGGTGCAAACACCGCAACAAAAAGAAGATTTGCAGCTGAGGTTTCAACAGGAGTATTTAGAGGTGCAAAATCAACAGATGCGATTGGCTAATATGAAAATGCTACAGGAACAACAGGACAAAATTGTAAACCAGCAGCGCGCTCAGGCGTTCGAAGATTACATGTTTGGTAGAAATAAAAATCTGCCTGCGGCTAACTAATCAATAAACCTTAATCAGGGAAGAATGTAGATGAATAAAAAAATCCGATTTATTTGTATTGTGCTTCTTGCGTCAGTATTTTCAGGATGCGGTGACCACAAAGGAGAAGCCTTCGAAGGTAAGTGGACTGAAGACCTTAGTAAGCGAGCGCCTTCTCTCGTAAAGATCCCATCGACTTTGAATATTCGTAGCGAAGATGGTGTGTATCACATAGATTATGCTTCTGAAAATATCTTTCTGAAGAAAATCGATGTTGTACGGTTAGAGGCTACTCCGACTTCTAATGCCGTGCTTTCAGTTAATTCTGGTTTGGTGTCGATCAACATGCGACTTGAGAATAAGCGTGTTTTCTTCGATAGCAAGGAATTTTATAAAGAGTAACAAAGTGAGGTTTAATGGACATCAATATAGCGCAAAAGCTGTATGAAGCTGTTGATGCTTCCTTGCAAACAACCTTGGTTAGCGGAACAGCCAAGGTTATGTTGGGGCTAGGCGGGCTCTTCGGTACGTTTTGGCTACTTCACATGACGATCAAAAGTATCTACTGGTTGTTTCAAGGGATGACTGTAGCTTTTAGAGAGACAGTGATTGAAATTGCCAAGGTTGCTTTTATTGCGGGCTGTGCTTGGAACATTACTTGGTATGTTCAAACTATAGTCCCATTTGTTACGGGGCTGCCGGTCTGGATGGGAGGCATCCTATCGGGCCAGGAAGGAAATCAGGTGAATCAAATCGATTCTCTGATAGGTAGTTACATTGATTCGATGATGCTGTTGATTGAGTCAATGAGCTTTAATATTGTTACAACCAGCTTTTCTACAATCTACCTAGGGTTGCAGGCTCTCGTCTTGTACTCACTTGCTGGAATCCCATTTATATTGGTAGCTGTTGGCACTTTAATTGTGTTGAAGGTTGCTACTACAGTGATGTTGGCATTAGGGCCAATTTTTATTGCCTTCGCGTTGTTCAATCAGACGAAGCAGTGGTTTTGGGGCTGGGTAGCGATCATTGCAGGTTTCATGATGACCCAAGTATTATTTTCGATAGTACTGGCCTTGGAAATTAGCTTCATAAACACTGTGATTGTGAAAGATGGAACTATCGATGTCAGTCTCGCAGGTAACATAGCGATGCTTGTGTATTTTGCATCTTTCACACTACTCGCCACAGAGTTACCTGGTTACGCTGCATCTGTACTGGGAGGCGCTCCAGTGGGTGCGACTGGGCTTGGTGGCATAATAAGTCGAGGCACAGGTGCTGGTGCAGCAATGCAAGCTGCTCGGGGTGTCGGTAAGGGGATTGATAAAGCGCGAGGTTTTTTGAATCGAAATAAGATTCAGTAGGTAGTCCCTTATTTTTCAGAACTAGCAATACCTTCAAACCATCTTGGTAACCCACATGAATCTCAAACTTACTTCGAGCGGGATGCTGTCGGCTGCACTGCTATTGGGGTGCAGTTCGTCACCTACTTTGCCTTTGCCCTCAGGGTCATGGACTGAATTGAATCGGTCTCCTGTTGCGACGACCTCGCCAGTTCCACAACCGACAGCAACTACGCCAGTATCAGTACCACCTGCAATAAAGCAGGCTACACCATCAACCACAAACGCCTCTAAATCCGTTACAACATCAAATGACTCAGTGTGGCCGACGAATCAGGGTTCAGTCCCGCTCTTGAATCCTAACGCGCCTGAGCATTTAACCGTTTTGCCTCCAAAGTCATTCCCGATGAAGCCGGCACCGGCGCCGATCGTCGTCAACGTCATCGCAGCCCCACTATCCTCGTCTAAAACTGACGCTGTCCCGTTCGCAGCGTTCGCTGGTCAAAACCTGACGACTGCGGCAACAAACGCTACTCCATCACCTTCAGTATTTCTGAAGGACAAACACAGTGTTCTGCCACCGGCACCGCTTGTGCTTTCCAAGCCCGTAGAAGCGCCTTGGGTAATTACACCTGGTGATGTGACCTTGCGCCGCGCTCTTGCCAAGTGGGCTGCACGGGCGGGCTGGCAGCTTGTATGGGAAGCCTCAGTTGACGTCCCAATCGCTGTGAATGCATCGTTTTCGGGCGATTTTCGGGGAGCTGTGAAGCAACTGTTCCAGTCGTTGTCAGCCGCTGATGTGAATCTCACAGGGCTTATGTACTCGGGTAACCGGGTAATTCGCGTAACCGAATCCGGTCGTCGCGCTCAATAAAATTTCCATTTTGGGGTAAATCCATGACTTCGTACTTGCAACGAGGCATTGCTGTGGCCGTGGCTTTCGCGTTGGCCGGATGCGGTACGTTTAGCGAACGCGACGGCATCCGAAACGCCACGGCCACGGGTAATAAAAAAGTCGAAGACAGTTTGGATCAATTGCGTCAGGAAGATTTAGTCCGAGGTGCTTCTGTTCGTGAGTTGAACAGCGTTTGGCTTGGTGCAAAAACGGTCAAAGTTGCCCGTGAGGCAGAACTACCTGCGGTTTTCAACCAGCCCATCCGGTTCGAGTTTCCAGATCGGCCTTCGTTGACTGTAATTGGCGACCGTCTAAGCAAAATTGTTGGCTTTTCGGTTCGTATCAGTCCTGATGCACTGATTCCGCTGGAAGTGTTTGCTGCTCAGCGTATGAGCGCCGGCGGCGCAATGTCTTCAAACATGTCCGGCGGCGGCAGTGGCATAGCTGCTGCAAATGGCGTCAGCCTTCCATCTAACATGTCAATACCGATGAGTGGGCCAATTGCTCAGTCCGTCCCCAGCTTATCAATGCTAACTGGTATGGGCGGATACAACGGGATGGGCATGAACGCACAGGCGTATTCGGCGCCGCGTACATTCATTCTGGATCAGGCCAACCCATACGGCGGCACATTGACCGAACTGCTCGACCAGATCTCTTCCAAATTTGGTGTTGGTTGGGACTACAAAGACGGCGTGATTCTGATTTCGCGCCTGGTGACGCGGACCTATCAGATCGCAACCATTACTGACACCAACGACGTGACAAGCACCATTGCTAAAACAGCGTCCACGGGCAGCAGCAGTGGCAGCAACGGCGGGCAGGGCGGCAATGTAACTCAAGCTGGCAACGTTTCGTCCTCGGCGGACGTATCGGCAAAAATGGCGGCGAGCATAGACGTTGTTAAAACGCTGAGTACAGCCATCGAAAGTGCGCTTTCGCCAGGCGGTATCGGCAAGCTCTCTATCTCCGCTTCTGGCGTCGTGACCGTAACCGACACCCGAGAAGTTCAGGAGCAGGTCGAGCAGCTGATCGAAGCAGAGAACAAGTCTGTAGGGCGTCAGGTGCGGATGCGCATGCAGATCATCGATCTGACTTCCAGTACAAACAATGACCTTGGTGTTAACTGGTCTTGGCTGATCAACGATGCAGCCGCAAAATGGAATGTCCGATTTTTCTCGCCAGTTGGTATGCCGGCAGGGTCTACAGACTTCGGCCAGATTGGCGTTATCCGTAACGGCAATAATTCTACTACGTCGACGTTCCTGCAGGCTTTGGCCACCGTGGGCAAGGTGAATGTTCGTAAGGACGAAACCTACCCCATGATGAACAACCGCCCGCTGTCGATCGCTAATACTGAAAACTTCATCTACCCAGCTAGATCATCACCAGCATCGAGCAACAACGCTAATGGCGGATCTACGGTTGTACCAGGTGTTGAGCCGGGTCAGTTGACCACTGGCACGTTCCTTAACATGCGGTCTTCGATTCAACCGAATGGCTCTGTGATTGTGCAGTTCTCGATGGATGCTTCCATGCGTGGAGAAACGCGCACATTCGACAACAACGGCGTAACGCTGCAGTACCCCCAAACCACAGCCAACCAATATCAGATTTACACCAGCATCCAGAACGGTGAAACAGCTGTATTGGCAGGCGTAACTAACACGCAGCAACAGTCCACAGATAAGTCATTCGATAGCACGCTTTCCCCGATCCTTGGCGGTGGTGCAGCCACCTCTACCTCTCGCCGAGCAGTTCTGGTGTTGCTCACTCCGCAAATCATTGAGGGGGTTAATTAATGCTGGCCCTCATTGCGGTGCCAGGCTTCGGCCAGGTGGTTGCAGGTCTTGACTGGTTGTCGTTGACCGGGCTGGAAAGCAAAAGCACTGAGGTCAGGCATCTGGGGCAGGGCGCAGACGTGGCCTGGGAGTACATTTGGGCGGTCAAGGGCGACAACCGCGATGACCGTGCCAGTGTCGCGCTGCTTACAAAGCAACAGAGCCGTAAGAAGCCTATTGCGGCAGCTCCACTGGTGCAGGCAGCCGTGGGAGAAGACGCGTATGTCGTCCTGGTTCGCCTGATAGATGACTTGGCTGGTGATCAGGATGAGCCACAGTATTGGCTGCTTGCAGTTGACGAAGGCTTACCGGTCACACGGATGGACCAAGTAGGTACGTTGAATGAGGTCATGGCTGCGTTTCGCGATCACGTTAACGGCAAAGGACAATTACCGGTTTATACCGATCAGCCAGAATTTCTTGATGGTCTGCCTTATGACCTCGATGTCCGCCATTTTTCGGTCAGCATACTCAGCCACTCCATCAAAAAACGTGACGTGGCCAAGGCTACTTTCCGTCGGCACACAACATTGCCGATCATGCCGATTTTGTTTGTTGCGGGGGTGCTGATCGGCGGCGGTGTGTATTGGGTCCTGCAGATGCAGGCCGAGGAAGCAGCGCTGCGTGATGCCGCACTGATACGGCAAAAAGCCGTTGAACAGCGCAAGCAAGAGTTGGCCAGCGCGGTATCACTCGCGCTCAACAGCACACTCCCGGCAAACATTGCGGTGAAGGCCTACCTCTCCACCACTAAAGATCTGAAACGTTCGATGGAAGGTTGGAGACTCAGCTCACTGGAGTGTGCCAAGGATACTTGCACCTTGACCTGGAAGGCCCAGGCTTTTGCCACATGGGCAGGATACTTGAAGGCAAAGCCTCGCGAGTGGCCGGCGCCGGTGTTTGATAACGACATTGAAAAAGTTACTCAACCCCTGCCAGTGCAATTGCCGAGCTTTGAACCACGTGCAGCGAACGAGCTGCCTCCGCGCGATCAAGTGCGCCAAGGCCTTGGGAATTTGGCCCAAATTTCAAAGAACTTGGGTCTTGCCATTTCAGTGCCAGCATCTTGGCAGCGCGTGGCGGGTAACCCAGCCCTGAACAGCCCTGAAGAGCAGTGGGTGCCTATGGCGGGTGATTTTACTGCCTCCGGTTCAGCGGTACTGCTAGAGGACCTGGCACAGCGTCTACCTAACACCTGCGACGTGGCCAGCGTGACCTTCAAGCTGGACACCCCTCTGACGTTTGAACTTAAAGGTAAAGCGTATGCGAACCCCTAGTGCTGTGTTGTCAGCCATATCACTTCTTTGCCTGATCGCCTTGCCTAGCCTAGCGAGTGCGGATGATGGGCCGAAAAGTCTGCAGAAAGAAACAGACACATTCGGCCGGTTGCTGGAGAAACAAGCCCAGCTGCTGGATAGCGAAATGGACGCAAAGATCCGTAACAATCAGAACCAGGGCATGGGTGTAGCGAGTGCCGGCGCAAATCCTCTTGCAAGCGTTAAGCAAGAAGTCAGTGAGTCAGAACCAGTGGTCGAAGCTATTTGGGGGATTAAGGGCAAGGAAGTCGCTGAGGTCAGCTACAAGGGCCGTCGCGTGCCGGTTTCTATGCAAGAGCCGTTTATTTCCAAGGTCGACGGCTGGAAGCTGGAAAGCATCCAACAGTACATGATCAACATGGTCCAGCTCGATGAGCGCGGCCGTGTTGCCCGACGCAAAACGATCATGCTGGATTTTCTAGGAGGAGAAGGTAGCCAATCACGTGTCGGCGCAGCCTCAACCTCATCAATGCCGGCAATCCCGATCCCACCAGGTAACCCCATCACACCAGCGATCACCTCGCCTTTGATTCGCTGATCTGCGGAGCATCTATGAATACACCATCGACCCCGGCAAACGGCCGGGGATTCTTGAATCTTGGCCGCAGTAAAAACACAGTGCCCGCCGAAAGCCAGAAGTCTATCGATCAGATTGTGGGTGGTCTTCATAAAGCGGGACGCGTGAAAAGTAAGTCCGATATTCCAACGGCGCGCAGAGTGCTTTCGTTCGACTTCCAGGTCGAGGGTAATGACCTGTCGCATATCGTCATTGGCGACCTTGGCAATCGCGATGCGATGGTGCTGGTGTCTGATAAGTCGCTGGGCAAACGCTTGCATGTAGACACTCGCCAAAAGCTGATCAACGCCGGCTACGCAATTACCTTTGAGCGCATCGCTCAAGTGTCATTGATCGCAGACATTAACAAAGCTATCAACGGCAACGGCGCTGACAATAAGGCGAGTGATGCAAAGTCGATCGTCGAGGAATTGATTCATGCCGCGATCGATGACACGGCCACGGATATTCACCTGTGTTGCCGGGAAAAGACAGGTATGGCTCTGTTTCGTGTTCACAGTCGGCTGTTTCCCTATCAACAGTATGGGGTGGAGGAGTGCAAACAGATGGCCAGCTACCTCTATACGCAGATGTCAGACTCCAAAACGCGCAGCCACAACATGTTCTCGGTCGAAAACAAGTCCATGAGCTGCATCATCAAAATGCGCGTGAAGTCAACCGACTACAAGTTGCGTTACAAGTACATCCGCCTCGTGGACGGCTTTGACGTAGTCATCAGGATTCTGGCGGTTGAAACAATTAACGAACGCAATAGAACGTTCGAAGATTCAGGGTATGAGGTCTCACAGATAAAACTGCTGACACAGAGCTTGTCACGCTCGATTGGCCTGATTGCTTTTCTCGGCGCAACCGGTTCAGGGAAATCAACGTCACTAAAAATCTGCATGGAAGTTGACCCAAACCGCAGGCAGCGCAAGCGTTACTCTGTGGAAGATCCGGTGGAGTATAAAATCTACGGCGTATCGCAAATTTCCGTTCAGCGCGATGACCATGAGGAAGAGGTCGACAGCACCAAGGCCTTGAATGGCGTTTTGCGCGACATTTTGCGCGGCGACCCGGATGAAATAATGGTCGGTGAAACTCGGGATGCGTCCACCGCCTCCATTGTGGCCGACTTCGTGATGACAGGGCACAAGCTATACACCACGTTGCACACCTCATCAGCATTTGGCGCGATTCTTCGTCTGAATCGACTGGGCCTGGATCGGCATCTAATGGCCGACAGACAATTTCTGTCAGCATTGGCCTTTCAGCGACTGTTACCGGTGCTGTGCGGGCACTGCAAGGTCCCCGCAAGTGATGTTCTGTCCCAAGACAAGCTGCAACTTCTGCAGGAAAAGTTTGGGCTTGATCCTGCGAAAATCTATTGTTCGGCGGAGAGTGGCTGCAAAGAGTGCAGGGGTCGAGGCATAACCGGTTCTACGGTCGTTGCGGAAATCGTGGCTCCTGACAAGGTGATCCGTCAGTTTATCGCAGATAGTAAGGACGCTCAGGCCGAAGCTTATTGGCGAGCGAGCCGGGTGAGTGATTTTGATCACCCGGACATGACGGGCAAAACTGCGTTTGAGCACGCGCTGTACAAAATCTCGCAAGGCCTCATTGATCCGCGTGACCTGGAGCGTGAGTTTGAGCCTCTGGAAGGTTATGAGGTTATTGAGGTGTCATCGTGAACCTTCGCTACAAGTTATCCCGATGGATGTTTAATGCCTTCGGCGACAACAGGCGTGAGTTCTATGAAGATTACGCATCTGCGCTGCGTCACAACATGGGCGGACCTGAGCGACTAGCAAAAATGGTTCTCAGGGCACGCAAACGTCGAAGTATTTGGGCCGCGCTGTACGAGCATTGGTTGCACAAGATGAAACGAATGTCGTTTACTCTTGCTCTGCAGCATACGGTGCCAGATTACGAAGTGATGGTGCTGACCGCAGCTGAGGAAGACGGACGCCTTGAAGAGGCCATGCAGTACTTGGCCAAGTCTTTGCGTTTGTCGGCCAAGGTCAAAGGGGCCTACTTCATGTCGCTGATTTCGCCTATCGCGTCGGTGGTGACATTGCTCGGATTTTTCCTTGCTTACGCTTTGGTAATCGCACCACAAAATCTTCAGGTCCTTCCGCTGGACAAGTGGCCTTCGCTCAGCCGCTGGCTTTATAGCTTGTCTCAAGGACTGGTTGATGGCGCTTTTTTACTGTGTGTCGCGGTAATCGCTGTGCTTTGGCTGATTGCTTGGAGTCGGTCCAATTGGCCTGGAAAACTGCGAGGCTGGTTTGATCGTGTGCCATTGCTACCTTGGCGTGCGTATCGCGAACGCCAGGCCAATACCTTCATGGTCTCACTGGCCATATTGCTGCAGTCCAATAACTACGGGCCGAAAGAGGCGCTGGAGCGCATGCGTCAGTTTGCGGGTCCATGGCTGAGAGAGCACTTGCGAAAAATGCTGACCCGGCTGGAAAAGACACCTGATAAGCCAGCTACGGCTTTGAACACAGGCCTATTCCCGCTGCACATGATGGATCGCATCGAGGACTACGCTGAGCGAACCGACTTCACTGCGGCGCTGTTGCTAATGGCGTTCGACCAAGGCGATAAGCAGCTGCAACGCGCTGAGCGTCAGGCAGTGGTCAGTGGGTTTTTGGCCATGCTGTTTGTCGGTGGCGTGATCAGCCTGATTGCGGTGGCCAACTTCGAATTCAACCAAGCAGTGGAAGCTTACGTTCAGACCATCCGTTAACGCATCAATCCCTCAATACACCATCGGCGACGAGCCGAGTTTCGTAGAACCTCAAGGAATCTCACATGCACAACACTCAATTCGAAGCAATGAGCGGCCAGCGGCTGCGCGATCATTCCACCCCCGATCAGGCGTTAGGCTTGAAAAGCAAAAAGCAAGCGGGCTACTCCCTTGTGGAGCTGGCTGTTGTGATTCTGGTCATCGGGCTGTTGGCAGGAGTGGCGGCGATGGTACTGCCGGGAATTTTTGCGAGTTTTCGAGCAAACAAAATCACTGATGAATTCAACCAAGCCATACCCGCGATCCAGACGGCCTACCAGAATCGGACTTCTTTCAGCGGCCTGACCACAGCGCAGGTTGCCCAAAACCGTTGGGTGGGTGGGGGTATGACTGAGGTTGCCAGCGGTGTTCCAACTGGCAACTTGCTTACCCAATGGGGTCAGTTGACCTTTGCTCCAGCTTCCAACGGCACACAAGGCCAGGGCACCCTGACCAATATTCCGAGCCGGGAGTGCATCAAAATCAGCAACGCCATGATGAGCGATCAATACCTGAACGTGAACATCAACGGCGCATCGGTTAAGTCAGGAAGCACCGACTTAGATTTGACGGCTGTGGGCACTCAATGTAACTCCAGCAACGCCAATACAATCGTCTTTACCTTTGGCCGTGCCTGAAGTCATGTGAGTTTTCAGCCATGTCCATGCCCGTGATAACGGATGTACACCTGTCCACAGATGGCCAGGGCAGCGCGATCATTTTTCCTGGCCAACAGCTCGCTCGGCCTGAGCATCTACCGATGGTCGAGCAGCTGATCGATGGGATTAAGCAACATCCAGATCGAAAAAAAATTGTCATGCCCGACGGCAACCGCTGGCGTGTTCAGCGCATGCGGGAAGGGCGTTACGCGCTCCGTCAGCTGAGAACTCAATGCCCGCCGCTGGACTCACTGGGACTGCCCAAATGGGTTCAACAGTTGCTTCTGAGTTCGAAAATGCGCGACACCGGCGGCCTGGTGCTTATTTTCGGGCACACCGGCGCGGGTAAAACGGTGACCTTTGGCGCAACGATTATTGCTCGACTGCGCTTGATGGGGGGTTACGCGCTGACGCTGGAAGATCCGCCCGAGGACTTGCTAGAAGGACATCACGGCCGCGGCTACTGCGAACAGATCGACGTGTCGGAGTTGGGCGGTTATGAAAAAGGCGTGCATGCAGCTCTGCGCTGCTTCCCAGCAAAAGACGCGTCGATATTGGGGTTTGGCGAAGTACTCAACGCTGAAATGGCCGCGCAGTTATTTCGCTTATCAGGAGACGGTCACCTGGTGTTTGCCACTGTCCATGCCAAAACCATCGCCGCCGGGCTCGAGCGCGTGGCTTCGATGGCCAAGGCCGCTGGAGAAGCCAATGCCAACGAATTATTGAGCACAAGCTTCCAGCTAGCTATTCACCAACGTTTTGACGACAGCGGCAAGCTTTGTGTCCAGGCGCTGCCTCGCGAACACAAGGTCAATGCTCATATTCAACGTGGCGAATACGCCGCGCTCACGCCCGAAGTCGAACGCGTGCGGCTCAGTCACCTTCAGGATCGATGATGATGAAAAAACAACCCGCTGCGCGCCTGCCACCCACGCGTACGCAGAAAGGCTTCCTATTGCCTCAACTCGCCATCGTGGTAATTGTGGGGGGCTTGCTGACGGCCTACATGGGGACACGTTATTGGCAAGGTGTCATTGACCAAAGCCGTGACGATAGTGCCCGAATGGTGGGCACCCAGCTGGCCACGGTTAATGACGCGACCAAAACGTATGCAACAACGTTCTTTACGCAGATACAGCGAGGGCAGGGCGTTACGCGTAACGGCTACACACTGGGCACTGAACGGCTGCTGACTCCCAGCCTGGCGGATTTGAACGGATTGGGTTTTTTGCCCAGCAGGGCATTGAACCCTGTGGTGTACAACGGTCAAGCGATCACGTTTAACGTCAAGCTGCAGGTGGATGCTCAAAGCGGTTGCACGGTACCAACCTGCAACCTCCTGTTCCAGGTATCAACATCGGCGCCTTTAATGACGCCTGGAAATGGCGCCCAGGTAGACGTACGCCGGGCCACACTGGCAGCAACGGCAGCCAGCCCGGCAAACGCCGGCGTTTCGTTGCCCGCGTCGATGGGTGGCGACCCTAGCGTGTTCGTCGCTAAGGGAGGTAACCCGATCGGCAATAACACCGGCGCCGTCGCTGGGTTGGTCGCGATACGCAACGGTTACGACAGTTCCGGCTTCATGGAATTTGACCGTCGCGACGGCAGCTTGCCGCGCACCGGCGACATCAACATGCAGGACACCAGCGGAGCTAAGCACAACATCAGCAACGCCGGTACTTTAACGGCGGTTGCAACGTCAACTGGAACACTCCAGGTGACTGGCCTAGCAAAAGAAGGCGATGCCTGTACGCAAGTAGGGCTTATTGCTTCAAACACGAGCGGCAAGTTGCTTGGATGCGACGGCAAATCGTGGGGCAAAGCAACCGATATGCCTAACGCGCACCGGTACATGTTCACGTCTAGTACTCAGTGGACAGTGCCAAGCGGCGTTAAAAGCGCAATGGTCACAATGGCCGGTGGCGGTGGTTCTGGTGTTGGTTGGAGGTTTGGCAGCCAATACATCACCGGTCATTCAGGGGGGTTCGTATTTTCCGCACCAGTGAACCTGACTGCCGGCGAAACATTATCAGTAGTGGTTGGCACCGGTGGTATCGCATTTGGCCCCGTATCAACTGACGGGACTGTTTTTGTCCCGCCAATGGGTGATGACGGCTTGGCTGGGTACCCAGGAGGCACAAGCCAGATCATATCTCCCAGCCAAGGCACGTTGTTGGAATGCGGCGGGGGAAGTGGTGCTTCGTACGGTATGTACAACAGTCTCACGGGAGGCGTTCGTATACCTGGCCCTCAAGGAGGCGCTTATACCTACTCCAGCACGCCTTACGGCGGTGCCACAGCGAATAGGCCAGCGACAGCACCCTACTCAGTAGTTAACGGTCCAGGAGCCTGTGGCCCAGCTGACTACGGACGCGGCAACAAAGGGGCAAGTTTTTGGGCGGCTAATCCAACTGTACCGCTCAATAGCGGAACATACCCCGGCGCCTTGACTCCTTTCGGATACGGCTCGGGAGGCTCTATCTCAGTCTCTGGCTGTAACGTGAGCGCTAACGACGTAGGAATTTGCATTTTCCCTACACCTGGACGCGATGGCGTTGTGATGATTGACGTTCTTTATTAATAGGAGCCAATACAATGTTCGGTGAAATCATTTCAAACCTGCCCTGTGCAGTATTGTTTGTTACCGCAGGCCAGCAACGCATTACCTACGCGAATAACGCTGCGATTGATTTATTTTCATGGTTGGAGCTTGAACACAGTTGTTTTCAGGAATTACTGGCAGATGATGAACAACGGCTTTTATTCGAATCATTCACTAACGGAACCGAGCAAACTTCTGAGTTCGTTTTTATTACTTACCAGAACGAAGACAATTTATCTAAAGCGCTGGTAATGCGTTCAAATATCAGCGATGGCACTGCTTATCAAATACAACCTGTAGCAAGCCAGGCGCTCGCAGTAATCGACTCGCCGCTACTTGTTTTGAACGACCCGCTGACGGGATTACCAACTCGTGAGCTACTGCGTGACCGCATGGAGCAGGCAATTCACCTGGTGTCTCGACTTGAAAAAAGCTTCCTTGGCGTATTGTTCATCGACCTTGACCATTTCAAGCAAATCAATGACACGTTCGGACATGCGACAGGCGATGCGGTGTTGGTGGAAATCGCCAAACGTTTGAGTTCGAGTGTCCGCGATAGCGATACCGTGGCTAGACTCGGCGGTGATGAATTCGTGGTGTTGCTTTGCAACCTGCCAAGCGCTGAGGATTCGGCGATGGTGGCAGAAAGGATATTAGGTACCTGTTCACTGCCCATTCTAGTTGGTGAAAGCTTTTACCAGGTCACTGCCAGCATCGGCGTAGCGACCTGGCCAGCTGATGGTGTGACAGTAGATACGCTTTTGCATAATGCGGACCTCGCGATGTACAGCGGAAAAGGTGAAGGACGTAATGCTCTGCGTTTTTACAACGAGCAAATGAATGAACGAGCTGAGACTCGGGCGAGGGTGGAGGCCGAACTGAAAGTCGCATTGCGGGACGGTCATTTCGTGCTGCATTACCAACCACAATTTTGCTCTCGCACCAACCGCATAGTAGGTGCAGAAGCGCTGATCCGCTGGTTCCATCCTACAAGGGGGCTAATACCGCCATCTGCGTTCATTCGCATTGCGGAAGAAACGAATCTAATAACCCCAATAGGTGACTGGGTTCTACGTGAAGCGGTCGAGCAAGGTCGACGATGGCAACAGATGGGCTTAGATCTGCGCGTCGCAGTCAATTTGTCCGGCCGGCAGTTTGTTGAATCACTACCAGAGCGTGTTAGCCAGGTGTTGACCAGCTCCGGTTTCCCTGCAGCGCTTCTGGAGCTTGAGTTGACGGAAAGCTTTCTTGTGAAGGACACGGACAAGGCAGCACGCATCCTGCATTCGCTTCGCGATTTGGGAGTTCGGGTAGCGTTGGATGACTTCGGTACTGGTTGGTCGTCGTTGACTTACCTAAAAAGCTTTCCCGTTGACACATTGAAAATAGATCGTTCATTCATAGGCTCAGAAACTAGCCAATTTGATGAACGTATTGTCAGGACAATCCTAAGCATCGCTCGCGAGTTCAATCTGACCACGCTGGCCGAAGGGGTTGAAACAGACGAACAGTTGCGCAGCCTACACGCGTTAGGGTGTGATAACTGGCAAGGTTTCCTTCTTTCAAGCGCCATTGCTGCAGAGGATTTTCCGGAATTCTGCAGGCGAACAGAGCTGTCGGAAGATAGGTTTTCGCTACCGCTGGAATTGCAGTAATGGACCTGCTGACACTGGTGGTGTTGTGCGCGCCCTTTGTGTCAAGCAACACCATGATGGCTGTGCTGCAGCACGAGTCAGCAGGAAACCCTTGGGCATTGGGCGTGAACGGTTCACAGTCCTTCAATAAGCCCAGGAGCTATCAGCAAGCTGTTGCAGAGGCTAAACGTCTGATTGAGAACGGCGCAAGTATTGATATGGGCCTCATGCAGATCAATTCTCGCACAATGGTCAACCTCGGCCTCACCGTCGAAAAGATCTACGACCCGTGCACGAACGTGTACGCAGGTGGTGTCGTGCTGACACGCAATTACGCTCGGGCGTCTGCGAAATTCAGTGACCAACAAGTAGCGCTACAAGCTGCGCTATCGGCGTACAACACAGGAAACTTCAGCAAGGGCATCAGTAATGGCTACGTAGGATTCGTACTGAAACAAGCATTAAAAAGTCAGCATCCAAAGTAGCTTCAGCAATACCCATTTAGCACTTATTTCACCTTGTTTTAGCGATATGCATCCGATCGCGGCGCGTTGTCGTGTCCAGATTTTATGTGAGGTATGACTGTGTTCAAAAAAAATAGCAGAACTAAGCAGCAGATTATTGAGCGCGAGCGCGCGTTGGCAGCACAAGACACCGTTGATGCAGCTACAGCCAAAAATATCAGCCTATCTGAGCAGGCTTATTTGCATGCAGCTCGCTACTTTGAAAAAACCATCGCAGCAGATGAAAAAACAAAGACGCGTAATGCCAGGCGGCTTGCAGGTTTTTTTGGGGCATTGGCTTTCATGGCCATTGCAGCATTAATGGGGCTGACTCCTCTAAAAACGGTAGAGCTTCATCTGGTGCGAGTTGACAATAACTCTGGATTCACCGACGTAGTTACACCGGCGGATAAGGTGAAAAGTACAGAGCAAATCGATGACGAGTATTGGCTTTCTGGCTATGTTCGGTTCCGAGAGAGCTACAATTTTTCAAGCAACGATGCTCAATTTCACATCGTTGAACTGTTGTCGTATTCGGATACGTTCACCGAGTACCGTAACTTCCAGCTCTCTAGCAAGGGCTATCTGAGTGTCCTTGGTAACAATCGGCAAATTCGTACAGACATTAACAACATTGTATTCCTTGATCGCGATAATGCTCAGGGCACCGCTCAAGTGCGTTACACCAAAACTGTGCTGGATAAGAACGGCGTACCAGATCCACAGCTGCGCCCTAGCGTTTGGATCGCGACCATTAGTTATGACTACAAGAATCCAGCCAAGAAGCGCGGCGAAGAATGGATTAACCCACGTGGCTTTGGCGTGAAAGCGTATTCACCTACTCAGGAAGTGGGGGGGAGCCATGCGCAATAATCCTTTAGGGCTGAGCGCTGCAATGCTCAGCGTGACTATCGGGTGTTTGTTTGTCACGGGACATGTTTCAGCGGAAACACTCGGGACTGCATCACCGCTGGACAGTCGTGTTCAAACAGCTATGTACACACCCGATAACGTGTTTCGGATTCAGGCTTACGTAGGGCGTACCTCTTTGGTGCAGTTTCCAGCCAATGAAACCGTGAATGAAGACTCAGGATTGATCGTGTCAGGCGACCCAACAGCCTGGTCGATTGGCGCAAATAAGGCTGGGAACATGGTAGCTATCAAGCCTGTGTCGTTGGCTGAGCCCAATACGAACCTGACCATTAACACCAATCGGCATACATATCTGCTGGAATTGAAATTGGTCAAACGGGTTGAGGACATGACTTATGCGTTGCGCTGGACCTATCCGGAACCCGTCAAAAAAGCCCTGGCGAACCGTAATGTCCCAGCCGATCCATGCCAGGGCAATTTGATCAACCGAAACTACCAACGACGAGGCGATCTGCAGCTATCGCCCACCGAAGGTTGGGACAACGGCCGATTCACGTGCTTTCGCTTTGCGAACAACAGTCCGCGACCGATTGTGCTGACGGTACTGCCCGACGGTACCGAAAAGCTGGCCAACGTCCGAACAGTACAGAACATTATGGTTGTGCACGGCGTTAGCGATCTTTTCAGGTTTCGCATGAACACCCTGGTAATGGAGGCGCGAACTCAGCAACAGGAAACGACCTTCAATTTTGATGGCACAACTACTGGGGAGATCCGGGAGCTCAAGCATGAAAACCAATGATGAGAATGCTTTGCTCGAAGATGAAAATGATGATTTGGATGCGGATACGGCTCCCGAATCCCCAGCCATACCATCAACTGCGCCTAGCGAAAAATCCCGTGGTGCTTTCGATGTTAGGACTAAAAGTAAGGGTGGTGGACAAGCTAAGCAGAAGCTTTATATCGGCATTGCAATCGTGGTGCTTGTGTTTGCAACGGTGATAATTGGTGGTTGGTCCCTGATCATCTCAAAGATGAAAGAAGGAACCACGGACATCGATGAAACCACGATTAAAAAGGACGCTGCGCTTGAGGTTTCTTCTGGTAGCGATGACAGCATGGTCAAACTTAAAGAGGAAACACTAAAGCGAGAGGCTGAAAAAGAGGCTAAAGCGCAAGCTGAAAAAGAACGTCTAGCAAAAGAGGAGGAAGCCAAAAAACCTCCACCAAGTAAGACCGCAACAGGCCAATCAGCCCGATCTGCAACGCCTGGCACTGACGGTGTGGAAGTAACGCCGCTCCAGCGCAAGTTAGGCCTTGTCCAGGTGATTACCCCAGTGGTTGTAGATGTATCCAGTTTTGGTGCTAGCGGTACAGGATCAAAAGCAGAAAATGCTTCACCAGCGCTGCCCTCGGGCGTTCAAGAGACGGGCACGGACAGTAGTAGTGCGCTCGGCGGAGCATCCAGAACGCGCGGAAGCCTCTCCGATTTAGGAGGTACTGAGTTCACAGCAACGCGAGCATTTCTGATGCCATCGCGGAAATATCTGCTTTCTCACGGAACCTATACCACGTGCATTACGTATGCCGAGATTGTCACAGATCATCCAGGCATCATCGATTGCCGTCTAACAGAGCCAGTGTATTCGGCAGACGGTTCCACAGTATTGGCCGAAGCGGGTGACCGCCTGACTGGCGAGCAGAGTGTTGAGATGAAGCAAGGCCAGGTACGAGTGTTCACGTCGTGGACAGAGCTTGAAACACAGACTGGAGTGCGGGCAAGGCTCGCGAGCTTGGGGGCAGGTCCAATGGGGGCAAGCGGTACAGAGGCTTGGATTGATAACCACTATAGGCAGCGTTTTGGCGGTGCGATTTTGCTGTCGATCATTCAAGACGCGTTGCAAGCGGCTTCCAACATGACTCAAAAGGGTGGGGCAAGTGGAGGTTACACCGTTAACAACAGCGAACAGAATGTCGAGAACATGGCCGATAAAGCGCTGGAAAACACGATCAACATACAGCCGACTGCACATATTCCTGCCGGCACTGTGATGACAGTGATTGTTGCCCGAGACATCGACTTTTCCTCGGTGTATGAGAACAGGTAATTTGCCATGAACAGTTCAAATGAGCATTACGATGACCAGCTAACCGAATCGACGTTGGCTATGGATTTTCTTAATCAAGCCGGCATCACAGAGCGGTTAAATCGAGAAGGCACGACGGACGTTGCCGTAAATCGGCCCTTTCAACTCTGGACTGATGGCCCTAAGGGGTGGTCATGTGAAGCAGCGCCTTGGCTTGATTACAACCTGTGCATGCAGGTGGCTAACAGCTTGTGTGCTTTGAATTACCGGCACCTTTCGGCTCAAACACCGATTCATACGGTGGAATTGCCTGGTGAAGAACGTGGGCAGATTGTCATGGCGCCGGCGTGCGAAAAAGGCACCTTGTCGATGACATTCCGTAAACCGACTTTGGAGCGATTTCTTCTATCGGATTACATCGACAGCGGCCGATTTGCCGGTGCCCAGGCCATTTCGGCGCCGGTCAATAAGATGGCCGATTGGCAAAATCAACTCAAAGCAGCACACAAGCGCTTTGACTGGATTCAATTTTTTCAGTTGGCCGTTGAGCGTCGCCAAAACATCATTATCTTTGGTGGACCTGGCTCAGGGAAAACTACTTTCGGTAGAACCTTGATGGATCTGTTTCCACGAAATCGCCGAATGCTCACGATTCAGGAAATCAAGGAATTGCCCCTCCCTTATCACCCCAATCATGTGCATCTTTTTTATGGGCATGTGGTTACGCCCAAAGCGCTGGTAGCGAGTGCTTTGCGGATGAAGCCAGATCACCTTTTCTTGGCTGAGCTTACGGGTGATGAAGTTTGGCATTTCATGGAAATCTTGAACACCGGTACCAAAGGCACAGTCACGACAGCGCACGCCAATGACAGTGAAGCGGGGTACGCGCGAGTGTGCAGCCTGGTCAAGCAATCGGAAGTGGGCAAAAGTCTGGACTATGACTACATCGAGCGTTTGGTGCGTACGTCTTTTGACGTAGTGATTTACATGGAGGGCACCCACATCATCGAGGTGCACTACGAACCCGAATACAAATTGGCCCTGTTGGCCAGCAAACGTAACGGCTAAACCGTCTAGGAGAGGTTATGTGGTGGAAAATCACGTTAATGGTGCTGGTGTTGATGGTGGTGTGTTTCGTGGCAGGCAATTACGCCGGCGGCGCGATGTTCTTAAAATTGACTGGTGGGCAACTTTCAGCCTTGAGCTTTACCACGCTGTGGGAAACGCGACGTTTGCCCCTGAGTGATCCAAGAGTTTTGTATGTGCCTTGGAGCTGGTGTGTAACAGCCGCCATCACTTTCTTGCCAGTGGGCTTCGCACTAATGTCTTTTTTTATGAGGCTTAAACCTGTGTCCTCGCTGCACGGTGACGCCCGATTCGCCAATGCCCGTGAGCTGCGCCAGTTTGAGTACAAGGGTGAATATCACAACACGAGTGGTAAAAAGTAAAAGGCTGGCTAAGCGGGAAACGTCGTCCTATTACGCGAAATCATTCATAGCCTTTTCTGTCCTCCCTCCACGGCTGTTCGAACTTAAACAACGATTTCTATCACTTTTTAACGAGGTGTCGTATGCGGCTGCCCTTCGAACTAGACCCCCAGATCATTCACCACATCATCTATAGCCAAGCAGGTTCAATTGGTAAGGCCGTGATCGAGTTAGTCATGAACTCGGTGGATGCAAACGCATCTGCAGTGCGGCTGACCCTGACCAAGGAAGGCTTTCGCTGCGCCGATGACGGCAACGGCTTCGCCAGCCGCGAAGACGTGTTGCGCTATTTCGGGCGCTTTGGCACGCCTCACCAGGACGGTGATGCGACCTATGGCCGGTTCAGGCTAGGTCGCGGCCAAATCATGGCGCATGCCAAAACCGAGTGGTTTTCAAATCACTGGCTAATGAGTGTTGATACTCGCGCCATGGGCTACAACTATGAGCTTGAAGATCTTCAAGCGCCGGCGACCGGCTGCAGCATTTCAGGTACCTGGTACGAAGCTCTCAGTGATCTAGAGCTAATATCGGCAGTGCAGGAGATTCGCGATCTTGTGCGCTATACACCGATTAGCGTTGAGCTTAATGGGCGCGTCATAACTCGAAACCCCGCCAATGAGAAGTGGGACTTTGAAGACGAATGGGCCTACTACCGCGCAAAGGAAGACGGCCCTGTCTCTATCTACAATCAAGGCGTATTGATCCGCCATGATTCTTCGCACGTCTGGGGTGCGGGTGGTTTGATCGTTTCGAAAAGAGCGATCAATCTCAACGTTTCCCGCACCGAAATCCTGCGTAAGACCTGCCCAGTCTGGAAGCCGATCGCTAAAGAGTTTAAGCGGCTGGCTGACGCTGTGTCGGCCAGGCTGGGGGACCACCGCAAGACCGAGGCCCGCAGGGAGAAGTCAGCGCGATCCTTACTCAGCGGGGACGAGAATATCTGCGATGTGTATATCAAAGAGGAAGTCATCACCCTACTGCCCGGCAAGCGTCACGTCACGCTTATGGACTTTCGATTAAAAGCCTTCAATTGGCATAAAGGCACTTACACCCTAATCGAGCACGGCAACGATATTCCCAAGGGCGAGGCAATTGCTCGTGAAGGTCTCATTCAGATTGTTCACCCCAAGACCCTGGAGCGGTTCGGGTGCCACAATTACATCGATTTTGAGGAAGCCCTTGAGCGCGCTCTTTGCAACGTGAGTGAGGCGGCTCAGGCCATTGAAAATCGCGGCGAGCGCGCTCCATATTTCTGGAGGAGTGGCACGGTATTGGATGCACCAGTGCTGGCCGCCTATTCAACGTTTCGAGACGCTTTCATCGAACGAACACAGATTATTGACGAGCGCACATCGCTGGATAAGGAAACGCGCAGGGCTTGGACTGCTCTGCGTTGGTGCCTACAGCACTACGCGGGCGCATGTATCGGCGCAGAGCGCTACACCGACGGCACACTTCGTTGGGATGAAAAGCGGTTGCAGATCCTGCTTGGCGAATCAAACACCGCAGAGGCATGGACAGATGGTTTGACTTATCTGGCCATCAGTTGCGATGTGGTCAAGCGAATCAGCAGCAAACCGTTGGAAGCTGTGGCCTACATCTTCGGTTTGGTGGAACACGAGGTTGCTCACCAGGGCGACAGTATCGCGTGTGGCCATGATGAAGCGTTCTATCAGCGCTACCACGACATTTCGATCCGCATGGCGCCCGAGCGTCAACGGTTCATGCATAAGTGGCTGATGAAGTACACCATGAGCATGGAGCGCGATGGTCAAAAAACGCGAGGCCGCGTCTGGAGCGAGCGGTGGCTTATCGACCGGGTGGGAAATGGCCGCATTAAGCGTGGCTTGTCCCCGGTCATCGAGGACGTTTCAGCAAATCCAATTGTGACCGAGATTGTTCCTGATCAAAACATGGCGCTGTTGAGCGTCATCAACGCCAGTTTGGTTGACTCGGGGGCATGCCCCGCACCGCCAAACTGGGAGGCCGTAAGAGAGCAAGCTCTGCGCGATCAGGGGGCTTTAGCGGAGATAGAGCGTGAAGCACATGAAGACCAAAAGAAGCAAGACGCAGAGTTTTCCCTCTACATAGACAGCCTGTACGAAGACGCGGCCGCAGAGGTGGTGAAAATACTCGCTTTGGACTCCGCAGAAATTCCCGCAGAAGCATTGAATTACCTAGCAGCGGCCATAGTGAATTATGGGTTTTCTGCCGACGATGTGAAAATCGCGTGGGGACAAAAGGATTGGGTGAAGCAGCATCACCCTGGAGAATATTATCACGAAGACTTTGACGCCACGGACCCGGAAAATCACGAACTTGAAGCTGCAATTGAGGCTGCGATGCAGGATGAGTTCGAGCGCGAAATGGGGGAGGAAAAGCCGATCGCCGGCGAACTGTGGCGCGTTGATGAAGACTGCCGGCCGCTAGTGAAAGATGGCGAAGCATTTTGGCAGCTGGAAAGGAATGCAGCAGCGGCGGGATTCCGTACTGTGGAAAGCTATTTGAAGTGGCGCCACGATCAATTGGCGGACTGAAACATCAAAACCGGTCCTACTCAGGTCCGGTGAACGCGCATCTATTCGACAATACCCAATAGCCTGGCACGGTCACCCTTGCTGGTACGCCGTGCTGGGAGGAGAAAAGTGATGTACAGCCCAGATAAGCTGCAGGAAAGGATTGAAGAGTACCCAGCGTTCCTAATAGGTCGACATCCCACAAAAGACTCGCTCCTGGCCAGTTATGGTCAACAATTCGTGATGCTGGCTGCACCGCCGGGCACAGGGAAAGGGGTAGGGGAAGTAATTCCGAACGCCCTTACCTATCCCGATTCTATGGTGATCAATGACCCGAAGTTTGAAAACTGGGAGCTAACTTCAGGGTTTCGCGCATCAGCTGGACACAAGGTGTTTCGCTTTTCACCGGAGCGGCTTGAAACGCACCGCTGGAATCCACTCTCCCAAATAAGCGACGATCCTCTCTATCGTTTAGGTGAAATCCGGACCCTGGCCAGCGTCTTGTTCGTGTCAAGCAACGAGAAGAATCAGGAGTGGTATACAAAGGCTGGCAACGTGTTCACAGCTGTACTTCTGTATTTGATGGAAACACCCGAAATGCCGTTCACGCTTCCTCAAGCGTATGAGGTGGCGTCTTTGGGATCTGCAATGGGGGCATGGGCGCAACAGGTCGTTAACGAGCGTAGCAGCGGCCCTAACGCGCTTTCGAACGAAACGCTTCGTGAAGTGAACGGCGTGCTTGAGGCTTCCAAAAACAAGAGCAGTGGGTGGTCGACCACAGCGGACATCGTGCGTGATGTACTTTCGATGTACGCAGAAAAAACCGTGGCTTGGGCTTTGTCGCCTGGCAAGACGGACCATCAAATCGATTTTGCCAAAGCAAGGCAAGAAAGAACGACTATTTACTTCAGCATGTCAGAGGAGTCGCTGAAGAAGTTTGGCCCGTTGATGAACCTGTTTTTCACCCAGGCCATACGGCAAAACTCCAAGCCATTGCCTGAGCATGGTGGGCACTGTGCAGATGGCACACTGAAATATAAGTACCAGCTCGCACTGTTGATGGACGAATTCGCGATCATGGGTCGGATGGAAATCATGGAAACAGCTCCGGCACTCACCCGTGGCGCAGGCCTGCGATACTTCATAATCTTTCAAGGTAAAGATCAAATTCGGGCTGTATACGGAGTTGAAAAAGGCAATTCAATTATGAAAGCGTTCCATATTGAAATTGTCTTTGCACCAGGTGATATAGAGTTGGCCAAGGAGTACAGCGCAAGACTGGGGAACAGAACAGTAAAGGTTCAGACCCAATCGGTTGGCAAGCGAAGTCTCAATGAGCGCAATCAAACGGACAACTACAGCGACCAAGGCACACCGTTAATGCACCCTCAAGACATTAACGAACTGCCTTACGACCAACAGATTGTGTTTGTACAAGGCACCAAAGCCACTGCACCAATGAAAATTAAGGCTCGTAAAATTTTCTATTACGAGGATGAAATCCTTAACGCTCGATCAAAAATTAAGCCGCCTCCACTTCCCGTAGGTGACGCAAGCAAGATCGATGCACTCACCGTCTCTGTGCGGCTGGTTGAGCAGAAAGCAGCTGTGAAAGAACCCCATGCAAGCAATTTGACGAATGAGGTCGCTCAGCGCTTGTCGGCCGCGGGTTATCAAAAGTGGAGCCCATCGTCAGGCAACGACCCTTCACCGGCTAAGGATCAATAAATAGCCTTCAACTATTCCACTTGCCTCGATCGAGCAAGGTAACTCTGTAGGAAATTCATTGTGAAAAAATCTGTGCATACGGCGGGCGACCCGTGCCTGAGCGTTATTGAAGCTGTGTTCCACAAGAAGCGCACAAAACTTCGCCTTACCACCGCAGCACTTCTAGTGTTGTTTTTAACTAACAGCAGCACCGCGTTTGCAGGCGATCCATGCAAGGCAGTGCTTTGCATGTTTGGTTTATTAACTGGCAACAGTGGCGGGGGTGAATGCAAAAGTGCCACACAAGAATACTTCTCTATAGAAGTAAAGAAAAAAGGAAAGATTAAATGGGATCAAACATCAGCTGCACGTGAGCAGTTTCTTAACAGTTGTCCAGGATCAGCGGGCGACATCAACAAAAAAATCAATGGAACATTTGGTAAGTCCAAGGGCTGATTACGATAAAGCGGAGAGGGTACATGAGAGTATTTATTGCTGAAAAGCCACAATTAGCTCAAGTAATTGCCGAGGGCTTAGGTAATGCCAGGCGAGATGATGGATTTTTTGTTAGTGGTAATGATGTCGTCACCTGGTGTATTGGTCACCTACTGGAACTAGCTCCTCCGGAGGTTCATAACCCTGCTTATGCGAACTGGGATGCGGCTGATCTGCCACTAAAATTGCGACCGATTAAGTACCAACCCATCGCAAGGACCGCCAGTCAGCTCAAAATCGTCGCCAAGCTAATTTCACAGGCTTCGGAAATCGTCCATGCAGGCGACCCGGACGACGAGGGACAGTTGTTGGTTGATGAAGTCTTGGAGCACTACGGCAATCGATCGCCGGTGAAGCGCATCCTGATCAACGACATGAACGCCAATGCTGCACGTAAGGCTCTGGGGCAACTCAGGGACAACAGTGAGTTTTACGGTCTATATCAAAAAGCACTTGCACGCAGCGTTGCGGATCAGCTCTACGGGTTCAACATGACCCGAGCCTACACGCTTGCAGCTCAAGCACGGGGAATGAAAGGTGTCCTGCCAGTTGGACGGGTGCAGACCGTTATCTTAGGCTTGATCGTCAACAGATATTTGGCGAATCGTAGTCATAGTGCCGCGTACTATTACAACGTCACTGCAGCCATTCGCTGTGCTAACGGTGCTATGGCTAAGGCCAAGCTGATGCCCGCGAACGGCGCACCAGTTGACGAAAAAAATCGAATCATTGATCAGTCATACGTGGATGTCCTTGCCCAGGCATGCAGCAATTCAACAGCAGTCGTAGGTCAGGTGTCGAACACCCAGGAACAAACGCCGGCGCCTTTGCCGTTCGCATTGCTGGACCTGCAGGTTTTGATGAGTGGTGCGCACGGGATTGATTCGGAAAAAACTCTCTCAATCACCCAAGCGTTGAGGGATAAATATCAGGCAATCACTTACAACCGATCCGATTGCAATTATTTGTCTGATGAACAGTTCGGCGATGTGCCGGCAACGCTGAATTTGTTGTCCCGAGCGCTGCCCGAATGGGCGGGAATTTTTACAAAAGTTGAACCACATCGGAAAAGCAGGGCATTTGACGATTCGAAGATTTCTGCGCACACGGCAATCATCCCGACCGCTAAGCAAATCGACATCGAGCAGCTGACGGCCGATGAAAAAACTGTGTACCTGGCCATCGTGAAGCGATACTTGGTTCAGTTCCTGCCCCCTAAGCTGTTCCAGAAGGTAGTAGTGAATTTCGGTGTCGCAGATCAGACCTTCATATCGCAAGCGCTCAAAGTCACCCACGCGGGGTGGACGGTACTTGAGAATGAAGTTGAAGAAGAAGATGAAAACGACGAAAAGGTTGAAAAAATCTTTGACGAAAGTGATTTCGAACTTTTGGCCGGGTTAACTCAGGGAAGCATTGCTTCATGTAATGGCGTTACCGTAACGAAAGAGAAAACTAGGCCGCCGGCCATTTACTCCGAAGGATCATTGCTTAAGGACTTGAAACGAGTTGCAAAATACGTAACGGACCCGCGTATCAAGCAATTGCTACTCGATCGCGACAAGGGAAAAAAGGGCGAGCATGGCGGGATTGGCACCCCTGCAACACGAGCCTCGATGCTTACCAAGCTACGTGAGCGCGGACTTTACGAGATAGTAAAGAAAAAATTCGTTCCCACACCGTTGGGATTGGAATTCGTAGCTGCTTTGCCCTCGATCGCAACAAGCCCTGATATGACGGCCTTGTGGCATGAGCAGCAGTTGATGATCGAGGCTGGGGAGCTAACCGTAGATGCATTCCTGGATGAACTGGAGCTGTTCATAAAGCACCAGGTAAGCCACATCGATTTGGCGGATATGCAAATTGCCTCGGTGCCTACAATTAATGCTTTGTGTCCGATGTGCGGAAAGGATCTTGCTGTCACAACAAAGCTCATAGCGTGCCGTAGTTGCACGTTCCGGTTTTACCCTGAAATAGCTCGAAAAACGCTTACATTCGGTCAAATTGAATTGCTGCTCACAAAGGGCAAAACAGGCGTGCTTAAGGGTTTCAAAACGAAGGCAGGAAAGCCCTTTGACGCGGCGCTGCGCCTCAATCATGAAGCCAAAGTAGAATTTATTTCCAATCGTTGATTCCTTTCCTACCACTGATAACTGAATAAGGAGCGCATCATGGCGCGCGGCGTAAATAAAGTAATTCTTGTGGGTACCTGCGGCCAAGATCCAGAGGTTCGCTACCTTCCCAACGGAAGCGCGGTAACAAACTTGAGCTTGGCCACCAGCGAGCAGTGGACCGACAAGCAAACCGGCCAGAAGGTCGAGAAAACCGAATGGCACCGCGTGTCGATGTTCGGCAAGGTGGCAGAGATCGCCGGTGAATACCTGCGCAAAGGTTCGCAGGTGTACATCGAAGGCAAACTGCAAACCCGCGAGTGGGAAAAGGACGGTATCAAGCGTTACACCACTGAAATCGTGGTCGACATGCAAGGCACCATGCAACTGCTGGGCGGCCGTCCACAGGGCGACCAACAGGGCCAGGGAGGCGTTTCGAACTCGGCACCGCGTCCGCAACCAAGCCAACAGCCACAGCGTGAGTCGCGCCCAGCGCCACAGCAGGCCGCGTCGCAACCGGCTCCGGATTTCGACAGCTTTGATGACGATGTGCCCTTCATGGACCCCTACCGGTTCACCTGGATGATGGTATAGGCAAAAAAGGGAAGTCAGGTGCCGCGCTCCCGGCTCGTCGTAACTGTTTCACCGTTACGGCGAACGGAAGCACGGGCGAAGCGAACACTTGACTTAGCCCCGTCCAAAAAGGCTCACCGTAGGAGTGTGGGGTAGCTTCACCACCCCGCGCTCCTGAGGTCCACGCGGCCGTTGGCGAGATGACAAGGGCCGCGCCCTTGGTGTTCAAACATTCGGCACACCAAACTTTAAGCTACAGCGTTCCTATGGGAACGTTGTTTTTGTATGTTTACATATAAAGGTCAGCACATATGAATCGTAAAGCCGTAATTTTAAACTACACAGGCACTGTGGGCAAAACAACGCTTGCAGTTAACTTGCTTTACCCGCGCATGGTTGGAGCGACTTTTTATGCCATTGAGTCAATAAATGAGACCGGCCAGGATTTAGGAGTTGACGTAGTAAAGCTACGTGGTGACAACTTCCGCGAACTCTTTAAGCGGTTCATGATTGACGATCATGCGATTGTTGATGTGGGGGCGTCTAACGTTGAGGACTTTATGCGCAACCTTGAGGGCTTTGAAGATGCTCATGAAGAAATCGATTACTACGTGATACCCGTCACGTCCGGTACTAAGGAACAGAAAGAAACCTTAACAATGATTGAAAGTCTTGCGGCTCTTGGTGTTCCTCCAGAAAAGATTAGGATTATTTTTAATCGGGTGCGGAGGGACGTTAAAGACGAATTTCCAATCATCTTTAATTATCAGGCCATTAAACAGTCTTTTTGGATAAATCCAGACTGCAGTGTGTTCGAATCAGAACTGTTTGACGCATTGTCAATTCACAAGATGTCAATGGCAACGTTGTTGAATGACGATAACGATTACAAATCCATGCTCAAAACCCATACGGCAACGCCTCAAGAACGCTCGCGCTGGTCTGATATGTACGGCTTGAAATTGTTGGCAAGAGGCGTAAATCGAAAGCTTGACTTTGTATTTGATCAACTTTTTGTGGAGGCTTAATTGTGACCAATGATAGTCAATTGCCAACAACCGCTCGTGACGCTCTCATCATCGAGCTTTTGAGTGATGTAGGCCGGTTGCATGATGATATAAAGGCTATTCCTAAGGTGCTGGAATTGTCGATGTCAGCGTCTCTGAGAATCGTAGCGGATGCTGTAGAAGAAGCCGAAAAGACATCTGTACAGTTACAAGAGTCTACTTCTGAGGCTGTAAGGGCGACGTCAGCAAAAGCTGCTTTCGATGCAGGCGCAGAATTGTCCACTGCAATACATTCTTCGTTAGAACGTATCTTCGAACCGGCACTTAAAAAAGCATCTGAGCAAGTGCAGGATATGGAAAAGCGCCTTTCTAAATTGTCAGGTAGCGTTCGCGATACACACGCAACAAGATTTAACTACATTCTGTTGGCAAGCTTTTCAGTGGTTGTATGTTTTATGACAGCCACGATGATTTGGCTTGCCGTATCAACCCAAGACGCTAACGAAACCAATAAGTGGTTTTATAACGAGTACAAAACTCAGCGTTCCGTTATAGAATCTTTGCCACCAGAGTTTAAAAAGAAGTTTGTAAAATAGCTTCTTTCTCTACACTCGCCCACCCCACGGATGTTTAACTGTTAGGTCTCTCCGATAGAGAGACCAGATCAAACTCTTGATCCTTTATTTTTTTAAAATCTATGGGATGATTATTTTTCGGTTGCTGAGGCTGATTATTCTTTTCGGGATTTTTGGTTTCGGTAGTTATCGAAGATGCTTTTATGCCAATTGGATTGAGTGTTTTACGAATCCTGTAAAGCGCTTTCTCAAATGATTGCATAGATAGATTAAATCCATCTTCGTTTAAGACATCCAGAACAGCCTTTCTGCTTACTCCGGATCTAAGAGCATTTTCTACTTGAGGATAAATGTCCCGTAGCTGCGCGGTTTGGCTACGGGCGGTTTTCCCGTTAGCCAGAGCTTCGAGCTTTTCAATAAGTGTTGTAGCCATCCCACTGCACCTTTGCTGTTTTGCATAGCTTACGACATTTGTTTGCCTCGGTAGATGATTTCTGTCCTGTAAGGGTCCTGCCTCCGTCTTTTCTGTCCCTGATATGCCCAGTCTGGTGCTGGTGTGGTCCGTTTCCGTCCTCCCTAGGGCGTATCTATGTCCTTTTCGTGTCCTGATCTAAGCCTGTAGGCAAATTCGAATCGTACAAACAGGCACGTTACCGATCGTTTACAAAAAGAGCTTCGCCTTTTCGTAACCAATCGACGCGCCAAAGGGGAAACCCCTTTGAAACCCCGCAAAGCGGGAAAGCAGTGTCGTTGTCGTTGTTGGCCGTTGTCGTTGTCGTTGTCGTTGTCGGTAAGACCTGGAGCATAAAACCTATGCCTGCAAAAGTAGGAACGTCCGTCGTGGTGCCCTTCCGGCTAACTGCTACACAGCGGGCTCAGTTCGACAGCAAGATTGAGGCATCTGGCCTCAAGCTTTCAGTTTTCTTTCGCCAGTTAGTGCTTAGTAAGCCTTTAGTATTTCATGAGTCCACAGTTGATCTTGTCCGGCTCTTGACTATCTATAAAGTTTCTAGCGATACCATTAACAGTTTGGCCTTCCAGGTGAACTCATCTTTTCGGCGGGGATTACTGAGCCAAAGAAGGTTCATTCATTGGCTCAACCAATTGGCCTCTGTTAGGGAGCTTCTTTCCGCTGCTGTTCAGCAAAACAATCCGGTCGCCCGTATTGGTTCATTTGACGTAGCCGTAGTGGACGATTCAGTTAAGTCCTCAGTTGTTTCATTTCGTCTTACTGCTGAGCAAGTTGCGCCGCTGCAAATAATTGCAGACAAAGCTGAGCTAACTGTGCCCCTGGTGTGCAGAGAATTGATACTAAATCAAAGTCCGCTTTTTAAACGTTCAGCAAATCATAAAAAACGCCTTATATTCATTTTCAATAAGTCAAGCAATAACATTTCCCAGCTTGCTATGCGGTCTGATTATCTAACGCGTAAAAAAATAGTTTCCCAACAATTATACGTTAAATGGTTGGACTTGCTCGTCTCGATTGAGTCTTTATTTCAGGCAGGTATCGATAATGCTGATTAGAACAGGTGGATACAATACAGGTGCTCAGGAGTATCTTGAAAAAGGAACTAAGGCAGGTCGAGAGTTCACCCGTGATGAATTGGACCACCGACTGATTCTTGACGGTAATCTTGACCTCACAAGAGCTATTTATGAAAGCATTCCGGATGTTGGACAAGATCGTTATCTAACATTCACTATGAGTTTCAAAGAAGATGTAGTGCCTGAACAGACTCTGCGATCCATTACGCAAGAGTTCAAACAGTTCCTCATGCAGGCCTACCAAGACAACGAATACAACTTCTATGCGGAAGCACATCTTCCGAAAATGAAAAAGATACTGGATAAGTCCACCGGGGAAATGATTGATCGTAAACCTCATGTTCACATAATTGTACCGCGCATTAATCTGTTGAGCGGCAATGAAGCAAATCCGGTTGGTGTTTATTTAGATCACCAAAAATATTTTGAGGCTTTTCAAGAGTACATCAATCAAAAATACAACCTGGCTTCACCGCGTGAGAACATTCGTGTTGATATAAACGACTCAGCTAAGGTTTTATCTAGGTACAAGGGGGACGATTTTTACGGTAAAAATAGAGAGTTTAAGCAAGCTCTCGTAACCTCTGTTATTGATAAAAATATACACTCACGCTCCGCGTTTTATTCATTGGTAGCTGAGTATGGGGAAACGAGGGTTAGAAATGCAGGCAAGGACACCGAATACATTGCCGTAAAACTACCCGGTGATGCGAAGTTTACAAATTTAAAAGAAACTATTTTTCAGGACCACTTCATTGTAAATCGCGAATTAAAAAAAGAACCTCTTGACCCTGGATTAATCAATGAAAGGCTTATCCAGTGGCCCCAAAGGGCGCGGGAAATTAAATACGTTCATAAGGCAACACCTTCATTTCGCAAACGCTATGCAACATCTGATCCAGCCGAGCGCGTAGCTCTGCTGACAGAGCGTGAAACCATGTTCTATCAAAATCACGGAGTCGATCATGACCGAATACGCCCCATCCAGCGGCCGTCAAATCATCAGCGAGGTTCTACTAAAGCTCGAGCCGGGGATTCTTCCGTCGCTCCCGATCGCGTGCAAAACCTGCCCGGAAGCGAAATGGCAGCTAACTGGCAAAGCCGACAACCCGGCCTCATTGATGGTGCGATGCTACTGCCCAATGATGCACACGTTCACGTGGGACAGCCGCAACCAAGAGGAGATCTTGGACTGCGATCAGCTGTATCAGGTGGAGGAGGAGGAAAGCCACGGGTCGCCTCGGAAGACGGACCATCACGACGAGGACGACCTTCCGCCTTTCCTACGCATGAAAAAAGATCAGGAAAAAGAATAGCTGCTGGGAATCGAAAGCCTTTTGTCCAGCGTATCCCGTCATCATTTCTGAACCCTCATAAAATTCCAAGCGTCACCGACATTCAAGCGCGCGGTCGACAGTTGTTCGAGCCACTTCAAACCCTCGGCCTTGAGGGTTTGAAGATTGAGATTCGAGAGGCGCTGGTATTAGAGGAGCCGCCACAACCCAAATCTCGGGGAGGACCCACAAACGTGGGCGATGTAAATCCGACGAAGCCTTTAGGCTCCGGTCGTTCTAAATCAAGAACCTCTGGAGCCCGAAACACAGTTCCACCTTACGCACGAAACCCTCACCGGGTACCTACCCTCAATGATATTCAGGCCCATGGCCGGCGGATTTTTGATCCGCTTAAAAAATTCGTTGCCGCTCCATTGGAAATCACTTTTCCAACGGTTACTCCATTTACGGTAAACCGAAGTGCATCTTCAGTAGCGGCCCAATTCAGTCGCAAGGCTGAGCAGAATCAGTTGGCACCGGCACAGCGTCATGCGTTGAGGCGTATCAACCAGCAGTACTTCGACGTACGACGAGCACTTTTCTCGGATCAACGTTTGACCCGTCAAGACAAAGCACAACTTCTTTCGGTGCTTACGTTTGAGCGCTTGAAAGCCAGCGAACTTATTAAAACATCAATACATACCGAGGTTCATTCTATGGGTAGCGCACAAATTCGCCAGTTGATTACCGACGACAAAGATGAAGTAGCCTTTTCAATTACAGCACCGCGAGGGCCAGAGCGCAGTGGCATTCGACATCAAGTTAAAAAGGTTATGGAAAGATTTAGCAGTCAAATTGATCCTGAACAGAGCAAAGAACGTACGCGTGAACTCGCTGCAAAAGATCTTTATACGCGCAAGTCGAAGTTTAGTCAGAATGTTCATTACATTAGTAAATCCACTGACAAAACTCTGTTTGTTGATACTGGTACTGTTATCGCCATGCGTCGAACAGGTATCACAGTAGACGGCGTTGGAGTTGCACTGCAGCTCGCAACACAAAGATTTGGCAGTACCCTGACCATTAATGGTACCGATGAATTTAAGCGTCTTGTCGTTGAAGCTGCCGCTAAGGGTGGCATGGACATTCATTTCACCGATAAGAAAATGAACGATGCTTTATCGTTGCGTGTTGCAGAGCTGGATATTGCCAAGGAAGGTGAGCAAATTCAGTCTCCTGGCACCGCAGAAGCAGCTGTACCAGAAAGCGCGCCTGTTGCCCCTGTTGTTCAACCGGCGCCTGTAGCCGTTGACCGTTCCGTTGTCGTCGGTGAGCTTGTCGCTCATGGCCCTGCCCCGTACAAGGATGACGAATCCAAAGGGCTCAGTTATTTCGTAACCATCAACACCGAGGGTGGACAAAAAACACTTTGGGGGGTAGCACTCGAAGAAGTGATGTCCGAACAGGCTTTTTCCTTGGGTGACCGCGTTAAGCTAAAAGACCTTGGCCAAATACCCGTAAACATTCCTAAGGAACAAGCCGACGGCACTATCCAGGAGGTTCCAGGCTTCCGACGCGCTTGGTCAGCCGAGACGGACAGTACGTCAGCAGATCCAAAGGTAGCTGCACCGGCGGTAACTGTTTCAGTAGAAGTACCTGAGGCGGCCATCACACAAGTACCTGCAGCAGCACCCCCGCAACCAGCTGCACAAACTCCAGCTGCTACTGCATTGCCTGAAGACATTGTTCAACTGGTGGAACAACTTGCAAGCGCTCTTGAGCAGCAAGCCGCAGCAGCAACTCCAAGCCCAAGCGAAATGGTGCGTCGTGAAGAAGCTTGGCGCAAACAGTTCCCTGCTAACGAAGGAACAATTCTGACCGAGGCTGAGGTGCTTTCTGCCGGCGCAATGATGAGCCTTCGCGGGGAGGATCATGCCATGTGGTTGGTCGCGACAAACGACCATACTCCCGAAGGCATAGCAATGGTGAGCAAATACCTTGAGCATGCCGATTACCGCGAAACCTTCAAAAGCACAATTGAAGGTTTGTACGAGCGCGCTGAACAGTCACCGGAAGCCATTGATTCAATCAACGAGGCTATTGATTTCGTTGTTCCAATCGTCAACGAAATTGAGAGTCGACTCATCGCAGAACCGGGAAGTGTCGCTGCCAACGCGCTCATGGTAGATCCAAACGATGCGGTTGCTGTAGCTAAGCAGGTTAGCCAGCTGCAGGCCGAGGTGATCCACCAGACCGAAGCGATTGCCAGTGCAAACAACCAGATCAACCTGAACACCAATATGCGTGACAACCACGCAGCTGACCGTGGGCCTGAATTCATCGACCAGTGCAATGCCCTTATAAGCGCTGCTGAGCTGACTATAAAAAGTGGAACGATGAAGCTCACTCAGGCTGAGTTAGCTTTACGCCAGCTCAGTAATGCCGCACCAGAGGCGTTGAAATTCACACACAACGGTCAGCCTGCTTCACTTGGGCTTACGCCCGTGCCAACGCGCAGCGTCGAAGCAACACCGTTAATTCCAGCGGCGCCGATCGTTCTTGTTGACCACAAAGGCGACTCGGTGACGGTCGACCCGGCGAATGCCGGCGATGTAGCGAAGCACACCAGGCAGTTACTTAATGAGGTGACAGTGCAGGGCGAGAAAATCGCTGATGCAACAAACCATATTCGGCGACTGGTGAACATGCGGGATAACCACGCGGCAGGTCGCGAGCCTGAATATATCGACCAATGCAACGCAGAAATTGGTGAGTCAGAGCGCTTCATTGAGACTGGAAAAGCCATTGTGGCCAGCGCAGAAAGCAATCTGCAAAAGCTTGCTCCTACAGCTATTTCTTTAGCTTTGAACGCGGCTCAAGCCTCGCCTGTCAAGTCTTCGACATCTCCCCATGCAGAGCCGCCTGCGCCTCTGCAATTCACGCATAACGGCGAGCCGGCGTCACTTGGCCTTAAGGACTTACCAACACGCAGCGTTGAAGCGGTTCAGGTAAGTCCAGGGGCCCCGATCGTTCTGGTTGACCACAAAGGCGACTCGGTGACGGTCGACCCGGCGGATGCCGGCGATGTAGCGAAGCACACCAGGCAGTTACTTAATGAGGTGGCAGTGCAGGGCGAAAACATCGCTAAAGCGACACGACAAATTGGGATGCTGGAGAACATGCGTGATAACCACTCGGCGCATCGAGGTCCGGAATATATCGACCAATGCAACGTAGAGATTGGCGATGCCAAGCGCTTCATCGAGGGTGGTAAAACCATTATGGCTAGCGCTGAAAGCAATCTTCAGAAGCTCGCCCCTGCCGCGATAGCAGCTTCCCTAGGGATTAGCCAGGTTGTATCGGCCGATTCGGCACATGTAACTCAAAGCTCCGAGCTAACGCAAGAAGCACCTTCCGCTTTCATCCAGGACGCAACCGAGATCGAGGAAGACTTCGGACCCGCGATGGATTAAGCAAAGCCGAGCCTCCCCCCTTGTTTGGGGGAGGTTTTTGAACGTGAAGGAGTATCGAACGTGAAAAAAGAAGACCTCCAAGTTCAAAGAGCGCTGGCCAAGGCAGGGTTTGAGAATCTGCCGGCGGGTAGCCGAGGGGAATTATTGGATACGTTAGCGCAGATCCTCAGACAAAACCCCGAAGCATATAGTGATCTTGTTGATCAGCAGCGCGCGATTCTTGAGAAGGTCATGCACGTTGAAAACGTTGCTGAAATTAACCTACTCAAGGCTCGTAACCCGTTTGTAAAAGCATGTCCAGAGTGCGGACAAAGGCCTGATTTCGGTCCGGGTTATAGCACTGCCAAAGGCGTCGTCCTCGTGGTCTGTATGAACCACACCGACAGCGCCGTAACACAGGGTGGTGATTCACTACAGGCGGCACTGGACCGATGGAACGCGGATGATTGGTTTCCTCAAAGTCTGCCTCGTGAGCATTTTCTGCTCTGACAAGCCATTAGCATAAAAGCTGAAAATCCTGCATTCACGTACCTGCAAATACTGCACTTCATCAAAATCCGGCTGCATGAATTTGCTTTTTCATGCGACCACGCTTACGCTTGGCTCGTTATTACCACAACGATTCGAGGGGCGTGATGGCCGTGGATCTCTCAGCGATGCGCAAATTGTTCCAGGAAGGGGGGCTTAAATCCGCCCTCGTTGTCCCTGTTCCTATGCAGCTAAACGCATGGGAACTGATCGCCGTCTGTAAAGATGGTTCGAAGGAACACATGACGATCGCCCGGTCGGATCGGCGAAAAGTCTACAAAAGTCTTGAGTCGGTGCATGCCGATGCGGCAAGAGTTGGATTCACGCAAGTGATAACACAGGTGGAGAATTTGCAAGTGGCATAACGGAATAGCAGAAACCAAAAAGCCCGGCTGGTAACCGGGCTTTTTGGAAAATCTTGAACAGGTTTTTCTCTTTCGACGGGGGAAACCTGTTCACACATCACAATCAGGTGAGCCAATTATGGCTGGCACTTCGGGTTCTTGCAACCCGGAAAATGTCAACCAAATTAGCTTCCCGCCGAATGGCGTTTAAAAATGGACTTCGTATCCTCAGCCGCTGTGCATGCCCGTTACGGTAACGGCACGCAACACACAGCACAGATTGCCCTGAACGGTAGTAGTTATCGTGGAGGGCATGCCTAATGGCAAAGCTAAAAGTCGTACGACTTGACCCCTCTAATCCGCACTCCGCCTTACGGCGTCCCGCGCGGGCAATGCCACCCGTTTATGCGGCCCCCCGGCATTTGTCCGAGCAACAACTAAAAAACCCACTGATCAGATCCGCGTACGAGCGGTTGAGCAACATCGCGACGCTGCGCGGTCGTTACCTGCGAGGCCTCGATCGCGTAAATGGCGATCGCCGCACGCGCATTGAAAAATTCGTGGCCATCGAGAAAGCGGCCGAGCAGATTCTGGTCCGCTTGGACTTGGCCACCGGTGTGCTGGGCTTCCTCGATGAGGATAACGGCCGTTACGTATTGAATACCCAGCGACGAATCGCAGAGGATTCGCCCATTTCAGCACCCGTGTTGTGTCGTCTGTTCAAGACTCTTGATGCCGCCGGCTACGTCTATCGCCGGATCGAGCGTGTGCGACTGGATGAAAAGGATGAAAACGGCCTGCACCTGGTGCGTACGCGCGTGCTGGTCCGGTTCACAAAATTATTCTGGAAGGACTTGGGCCTGTTGCCCGTGTTCAAGCGCGTGCAGAACTCGGCGCGTAAACGCCGGCAGGTGCAACTGGCGACAATCAACCAGCGGCGTCTGGATGACATAGCAAGCTACTCTCGCGAGCAGCACAGACGTGAGGTTTCCCGGGCTCGCTGGCAGGCCAAAGAAAATCAGGACAGCTCATCGCCGGCAACGTCGCCGCAAACCTCAGGCAACGTGCCAGGGAAGCCTAAAGGGCCGGTTAACGCTATGGATAGGATGAACCAGTTGCTCGACAGGGTGGCCAAAGAGGGCAAACGCTCTTAATACTCTCCCCAATCAAAATCCGCCTTTTTTCTTATCCGCTCACGCGGAGGCATTGTCACGCCTGTATTTTATGGTGTTTCAGCACCCTCGATCGGCCGGCGCCGGCGAGAGCAAAAGTGCCACTGATTTTGCGTGCCGGCAGCAAGAGAATAGGCACCTGGCCAGGCCCAACCAAGAGCTTTAGAAATAAATGGAATTTTATACCCCCTTCAGCTACCCCCTTCGGGAAAAGCAGAGATTTCCGAGGTGTAAACACCTCTCTGATAATGCCCGCGCATTGTCGTGCCGAAGGCACGGCGCGGACAATGCATGGGGCCAAGCCCCAAACCCCGGCAGGAGCCTGCGGCCCCTGCACCCGCAGCAATCAAGCAAACCCGACTACCGCGTTAAAGCCTGTCTAAGCGGCCCAGGGCGATGAAGCTGCCCTGCCCTGGCCTTCGGCCACCCTTCGGGCGCTAAGACCCGGATAAATCGCCCCAGGACGGCAAGCCGCCCTGCGCCTCAACCGGGTGCGTGTGCGCACAGGCTAGGTCAAGGTATCCGGTATCCGTAGACCGTGATGTGCCTTCGGTGAAGGCATGCGTTTTGAAAAGTCTGTTCGACGTGGCCAACGTGGTGACGCTGCATTCGGTCGGTTCAAATTGACGCGCTTCGCCGTTAACAGTTAACTGTCTATTCATACAGTTATCTTTCTCAGGTCAGGCGCATGAACGTGACCCTACTCGGTCCAATCGACAGCGGTGGTGAAGCCTTACCACTTTACTCGTCACAGGTATCCGCCGGCTTCCCGTCGCCGGCAGCGGATCACCTGGAAAAGCTAATATCGCTGGATGAATTGTTTGATATACGTGCACCGCATATGTACTTGGCAAAGATCCTTGGCGACAGCATGCAAGGTGCAGGTATTTTTAGCGGTGACCTGGTGATCGTCGACCGAAGCAAAACGGCGCGTCATGGCGATATTGTCATTGCGGCACTCAATACCGAGTGCGTGTGCAAACGTCTGAATAAGCGCGATGGCCAAGTGGTCTTGATGGCCGAGAATCCAAAATTTCCGCCAAGGTACGTCATGGAAGGCGACGAGCTGGTGATTTGGGGAGTGGTCAACTACAGCGTGCGTGACCACGAGCGATCATCGTGAGCGTGAACGGCCCGCTCGATTCAGCTACCCCCGTGTTCGCACTCGCGGACTGCAACAGCTTTTACGCCAGTTGCGAGCGTGTGTTCCGGCCGGACTTGTCCAATACGCCGATCGTGGTACTCAGCAACAACGATGGTTGCGTCATCGCGCGGAGCTATGACGCTAAGCCTTTTGTCAAAATGGGCGCGCCCTTTTTTCAGATTAAGGACACACTCCGGCGTCACGGAATTGTGCCGTTTTCTTCAAATTATGCGTTGTACGGTCAATTGTCTGAACGCGTGATGACTCTAATAGAATCAATGGTTTGCGAAAGCGAGGTTTACAGTATTGACGAAATATTTTGCGACCTCTCCGGCATGCCCGGAAACCTCACCGAGTTTGGGCGGAAGATTCGTGCCAAGGTCCTAAAACACACCGGAATTCCCGTAGGCGTGGGCATTGCCCACACCAAAACCTTGGCAAAACTGGCTAATCACACCGCAAAACGGCTGCAGGCGCAGACCGGTGGCGTCGTGGATCTGTGTGACCCTTTTAAACGCGATTGGGTGTTGCGCAACACGGCCGTTGAGGAAGTGTGGGGGATTGGTCGACGCATGACCGCGCACATGAATGCCCTCGGCATCCACACGGCAATGGACTTGGCCAAGGCCGATCCGCTCTTGCTCGGGCGAAAATTCAGCGTTGTTCTGGAGAAAACTGTGCGTGAGCTCGCGGGCACGTCGTGCCTGGCTCTGGAAGATGCGGCACCGGCTAAGCAGGAAATCTGCTGCAGTAGAATGTTCGGCGTGCGTCTGGAGAAGATAGAGCCGATCAAAGAGGCGGTGGCCACCTACGCGCAGCGTGCGTCAGAAAAGCTGAGAGCCCAGCATTCGCTGTGCAAGAAAATTCGCGTGAGCATCCGCACCGGCATGTTTAACCCTGACGAAGCCCGTTACGCTAACGGCGTGTTGGTGGAGTTGCCCTACCCCACCAATGACGTGCGTGTGATCACTAAGGCCGCTACGCAGGCGGTGGAACGCCTGTTCCGGCCAGGGTTCCGATACAGCAAGGCTGAGGTGTTGCTGATGGATCTGCGTCAACCTGGTGAATTCACCGACGACCTGTTTGCGCACACGCAGCCAGCTGCTGCAGACAAAGTGATGAACGTTCTCGATGAGATCAACAATCGGTGGGGACGCGGCACGCTGCGCGCAGCGGCAGTGCCGGCGGCGCCGGTCTGGGCGATGCGCCGTGAGTTGATGAGCCAGAGCTACACCACCAGGCTTGATCAGTTGTGGACCGTTAACGCCAATTAACGCGTCAGGTTTAGAAGGGAGTTTGTGTATGTGTAGCCATTACGAAGCACCGGCGCCGCACCTGGTGGCTGAGGCCTTTGGCGTTGAGTCCTATGAGCAGGGCAAGTTGGACCTGTATCCAGGCTACATCGGACCTTTCATCCGCCGCGCGGAACACGTTGACCTCGATGCAGAATCACCGGCGCCGGTGGAAGCGCTTTCAGGCTCGTTTGGGCTGATTCCGTCCTGGAGCAAAGACACCAAAATCGCCAAGCACACTTACAACAGCCGATCGGAGACGGCGAGCGAAAAACCATCGTTCCGCACGGCTTGGAAAAAGGCCCAGCACTGCATTATCCCTGCTGCGGCGATCTATGAGCCTGATTGGCGATCAGGAAAATCAATTGCAACGCGTATCACCCGTACAGACGGTGAGTTATTAGGCATTGCAGGTTTGTGGGAGCAATGGCGCGATCCTGGTACCGGGCAGATCCTGCACAGCTACACCATGCTGACCATCAACGCGGACGATCACCCGTTCATGCGCAACTACCACAAGCCCCAGGATGAAAAGCGCATGGTGGTGATATTGCCGAAAGGGTTGTACGGGGATTGGTTGAAGGCCCCGGCCGGGGATAGCATGGAGTTTATGCGCCAGTACCCGGCCGATCGCATGGCGGTGGCCATGTGAATTTAAGTTGTGCCAATAACTGACCCGATTTTATAAAAACGAGACTGTTTGAATGACCAAAGAACAACTGCGTCGACAGCTGCAGGAACAGTTAGAGCAGCACCTGCGAGCCCATCCTGATGCCGTTACGCGTTACGCAGCAGAGCCTGACCCGGAAACGAAACCGTGGAAAAAGAAACCGAGCCTGCTTGACCAAGCTTTCGCGCAGGACTTGGCCGATATTGAAAAGGAACTGCAAGCCAAGGATTAATTTTCCGTGCCCCTTCGCCTTTGGTCTGAGCCTGGATACGTATAAGATCAGTGATCACCGCTGCAGGTGCTACTAACCCCTTAACAGCTTGGAGAATTACTTTGACGCTTGATACAGAAGAACACCGCCGCATCGCCGAAGCCGATGCGCAAAAATTTCTAGCCAAACTTCCGGCAAACATTCGAACTATTGTTGAGTGTCTACCGTTCGCAGCTCGATGGATGCTTGCTGCAACGATCAGTGAGGTGAACTCCAAGCGCGATGTCTACCACACCGGCATTGCTATAGGAATGATTACTGGCGCATCAGCACGAGATGAAATCAGCAGCGCGCAGATGGAAACTATCGCCCTCTATGTCGGAAATATTTGTCCTGATCTTTTGTTGACCAAATAATTTTCCGTGAACAGCAGAAACAACAAAAGGCCGGGGCTATCCTCGGCCTTTTTGCTATCCAGCTATGTTAGGATTGACGACTATTTGTCGCTTAGAGTGATACATGCCCAAGGCCATCGTTATTGAAGATGAACAGCTTGAACACGCGGTGAAGGTTGCCAGGGTCAGCAGCTCTGAGAACGGCAACCGGGATGCCGCGTTGTTGCTGACTTGTTTCGGCACCGGCATGACTGTGACTGAAATTTGTCGCCTGCGCGTGAGCGACTATCTCACCGACGCGGGCCCGGTACTGGTCGATTCTCAGGTACGAGCAGAGATTGCCTACAACCATCGCTCAAGGCCACTGTGCTGGACCAGCAAGAAGCTGACTAATGCGATAGACGCACACCTCTCAGAGCGGCTTGTGCGCGGTCACGGGGTTTCCACCAGGGCGATGGCTTTTCGTGGCCTCGATCCCTACTCGCCATTGTTCGTTTCTGGTCGCACTGGCGAAGGCTTGAAGATTAGCGCCCAGGTGCGCGACGGGAAGACTTACTACAGCGCGAATCAACTGACCCGACTCTACACCCGCCTGCTCTCAATGGCGGGCATCGAGGGGGCCAGCTCGCAGTCAGGGCGGCGGACATTGGCGGTAAAACTCAAACGTCACGGCATAGATCTGCGGCACATCAGCGAGATACTGGGCATCGAGAGCCTGGAAGCGGTTAAAAAGCTCTGTGCGGGCGATCCTGCGCGCTTGGGCGACATAGTTCGGAGAGTCATTTGATGGAAGTTCAGCGCCTGACGCCGGATGAGTTCAAAGCTGTATTCAAACAGCGTGGTTGGACTGGCAAAACCCTCGCTTTGCGCTGGGAGGTTTCCGAAGCGTGGATCAGCAAAATTATCAAAAATCCGCAGCGTGCGGCGCACTGGGACGATGCCGTAAAGGGGCTTCCGACTCGCAATTAATTGAACTATAGTTAATATTTAGCTTGATCATTAATTAACTATAGTTCAAAATAACCTCATTGAAACACACCAATGAGGACGCTGAAAATGCTGCTGAGTGAACTGGTTAAAGAGCTGCAAGAATTGCTTGAAACGCAGGGCGATATTGCTGTGGTGGTGAAAAGTCAGGATGAGGGTTTTGAAGCTGTTAACTGCACTGATTACGTCTATCACGACGGTGCAAGCTGCCTCTTAATTGACTGATCCATTTACCTCCACCAGCCCGGTACGCCGGGCAACCTCATCAGTTCAAGGACATCACAATGATCATTCTTAACCAGCAATTCAGGGCATTAGTCCAATTAAACGCCCTCGCTGCACTGAAAGCTTTGGCAGCTGAAAGCTGGTTGGACGAAAACCCGTGTGACGGTGATGCGCTGGCAGATGCGAAGGTTTTAGCTCGTGCTGTGCTGAATATTGATTTCGATAGCATGGACCAAGCACAGCTTGCGGCGTGGTACGAGAACACAGTGGGTTACAACCCTGTGGATGACGACCCGACAATAACGCTTGAGGAACTGCGTACGAATTGCAAAGAAATGGCTTTGATCGAGCGCTGCGGGGGGATCGACACCGACGCTTACCACCAGATCGAGGCTCAGCGGCGAGCCGACGCAGAAGCATAGGAAACCGCCCAGGCCCACCACAAGCCCCGCCGTCAAAACGTGGGGCTAACGCAGTAGAAGGATGCCCCTCTGGCGTCCACCTCATCGACGGAATGACGACATGGCCACCATCACCCGTAAGTACATCCGCACCGAGCCCCCTGCGCTGCTCACTGAACCGCTGACCATCACCCTGGATGACCATAAGCTGGATGGCTTCAATGCCTACCGCCAGGCGCGGCACGCTTGGCTGTCATGCGAGGGCAACAACGCCGAAAAGATTCGCCTGCGCGCCCTGATGGCTGATGAGGCGGATAATCTGATGAGCTTCATCGGAGCGGCGGCGCAGATCGCGCTGGGCGAGCCCGACGACTACGCGCCGGCCGATGCCGAATAACAACGGAAAACGACCTATGGCAACAGTGTTTTTGGTGATGGCAACAGCCAGCTGGTTTCTAACAATAAAGATTGACACAAAACAATAAAGATTGACACGACACAACATAGATTGACACAAGGCCGAAACCCCCGTATCTACGGGGGTTTCCATTTTTGGGCTGAGCCATCGGTCTAGAT
>NZ_JBLZPT010000027.1:0-69265 GCF_049199985.1 Pseudomonas kitaguniensis | reverse complement strand
AAACCCCCGATGCCCCCACCCTGGTTTCAACCGGTGGTTACCCCGGCAGGACGCCGGGTTAGCCGCGCTGGGCCAAGGATGGCCCATCGCGGCGGCCCACGGATTCAAGCCTGTGGGCGGGCATGCCGAGCCTAAGCGAGGCACCGAGTGGTGGGGCGAGAGCGTTTTGGTTACTTTTGCGCTGTTCAAAAGTGACTCGCTGTAAGAGCGAAACCGATACAAGCCATCACCCAAACAACGGATATGCACGAAAATCCAAAGAACACCCCAAGCCCGCTCGCCGCGCGACAGCGCCACATCAAAAAAGCAGATCTACAGCATAAGCTGAGTCTGCCCCGTCAGCTCTTGTGCAATTTACTCATCAGTTGCGCTTCGGCATGGGTCAACCCACACGACTGGGTCAGCTCATCCACCGTAGCCCCCATGCCCACCAGCTTCGCCGCCTGAGCGAAAGACAAGCTGGAGGGATCACGCTGCTCAATCTGCGCCACCTTATCCGGCAACGGCGCCAGAATCGCGCGCAGTTCATGCACCTCATCTCCCACCCGCACCGCACTTTGCTGGAAGTGGTCAACGCGCTTGACCAACTCCAGAATGCGCCGGTCACGCACCGCATCGCGCTCAGCCTGTTGCAGGGCCAACTCTCGCTGCTGGCGCATATAGCGCAGCGCGAACGCCAACGTCCCGGCCCACAACAGGGCCAGGACAATTACCGCGGCTTCAAAGAACAATCAGATGTTCTCCAGATCCGACCACTCTTCTTCGCTCATCATCTTGTCCAGCTCAACCAGAATCAGCAGTTCGCCGTTCTTGTTGCACACGCCCTGGATAAACTTGGCGGATTCTTCGTTGCCAACGTTCGGCGCGGTTTCCACTTCCGATTGGCGCAGGTAAACCACTTCGGCCACGCTGTCGACCATGATCCCGACCACTTGCTTGTCGGCTTCGATGATGACGATACGGGTGTTGTCGTTAACCTCGGTCGGCACCAGGCCAAAACGCTGGCGCGTGTCGATGACCGTAACCACATTACCGCGCAGGTTGATAATGCCCAGCACGTAGCTTGGCGCACCCGGTACCGGCGCAATCTCGGTGTAGCGCAGCACTTCCTGCACGCGCATCACGTTGATGCCATACGACTCGTTGTCCAGTTTGAAGGTAACCCATTGCAGAATCGGATCATCTAAACCTTGTGCGGACGCTGACTTGTTCATACCCCTGACCCCTTCAAAATTGGCCACGCACCAGCGCGGCCCTTATTGTTCAATCAACTGCGTTTGTTTTGCGGCATCGACTTCACGGCACCACTGGCGATCAATTCGGCCAACTCGGCGACATCCAGCAATGCACACATATGCTCAATCACGGTGCCTGCCAGCCATGGCCGCTGGCCTCGCTGGCTGCGCCATTTAATTTCGTTAGGGTCCAGGCGCAACGAGCGGCTGACTTGATGCACCGCCAACCCCCACTCATAGCCCTGCACCGAGATGACGTACTGCAGACCCTCGCGAAAGTCATCGCGGTAGCGGTCGGGCATCACCCAGCGCGCGGTGTCCAGCACCTTGAGGTTGCCGGCCTGGCTGGGCAGGATGCCGAGAAACCACTCCGGTTGCCCGAACAGCGGCGTCAGTTCCTGGCCTTGCAAAGAATAGATCGAGCCGAGGCACACCAGCGGCACCGCCAGGGTCAACCCGGCGACGTCGAACAGCAGGCACTCAAACGGCTCGGCAGCCCATGCCGGGCGCCCATCACCGTTGACGGGCGGCGGCGTAATGCTCGGCGGCATGTGCACGTCCGCCACCGGCTCGGCCACCAACGGCGCCAGCACCACTGGCGTGATCGGTACCACGACGGGTGCGGCTACACGTGCGGGCAAAGGCTCGGGCGCGGGCACGACCACTGGCGCGACTTGCGCATCACGCGCCTGTTCTTCGAGCACTGCCAACTGGAATTCATCCAGCGTGCTGACAGGCTCAACGGCGGGTTCGACGGCGGCCTCGAGCACCACAATCGGCTCTGGCAGTTGCTCCTCGGTCGCTTCCTGCAACAACGCATCCAGGTAGGATTCGAGTGCCAGTTGCGGCCGGGTCTTGAGTTTGACAGGACGATTCATCACGCCACCTGCGCCACAAGTTGCTGCGACAGCAGGTGCTTGAGCAACGCGCGGTAAGCCAGCACGCCACGGCTTTTGCCGTCGAACTGCGACGGCGTGAGACCGGCGCGGCTGGCGTCACGCAAGCGCGTGTCCACCGGGATGTAGCCCTGCCAAATAGCTTCGGGGTAGCCATCGCGCAATACGCGCAAGGTGCCGAGGGACGCCTGGGTGCGGCGGTCGAACAGGGTAGGCACGATGCTGAACGGCAACGGCTGCTTGCGCGAACGGTTGATCATCGCCAGCGTGCTGACCATGCGCTCCAGGCCTTTTACCGCCAAGTGTTCGGTTTGCACCGGGATCACCAACTGCTGGCTGGCCGCCAACGCGTTGACCATCAGCACGCCGAGCAACGGCGGGCTGTCGATGATCGCGTAGTCGAAACTCTGCCACAGCTGCGCCAGGGTCTTGGCGATCACCAGGCCCAAACCACTCTGGCCCGGCGACTGGCGCTCAAGGGTCGCCAGCGCGGTGCTCGATGGCAGCAGGGAAATACTTTCGTTACTGGTAGGCAGCAGCAGTTGCGCCGGCAGGTCGGCAGGCACGCTGCCTTTGTGCAGGAACAGGTCGTAACAGCTGTGTTCCAGCGCATCCGGGTCATAGCCGAAATAGCTGGTCATCGAGCCATGCGGGTCCAGGTCGACCACGACCACACGCTTGCCCGCCTCGGCCAGCAAGCCGGCTAAAGCGATGGAGGTGGTGGTCTTGCCGACCCCACCTTTTTGATTGGCAACTGCCCAGACTCTCATTCGGTTGGTTCCTCCCGGCAGGCATTGGCGCGACCGAGACATTGCATAAAGTTATTGAGCCGGTGACGGAGAATTGACGGCACTCTGACGCACCGACGGCTTAACGGTTGGCGGTGCAGTTTGTGTGCCAGCCCGCTTCAGTGCCGCATCCGGTGTTGCATTGGCCGTGCCCGTGCCGGTCAGGCTGCGGCGCACATCCAGGTTGCGCGACACCACCAACACCACCCGGCGGTTGCGCGCACGGCCTTGCGCGGTGGCGTTATTGGCCACCGGCTGGAACTCCCCATAGCCCACCGACGCCAGGCGCTCAGGGTTCACACCCTGCATCGCCAACATGCGTACGATGCTCGCAGCGCGGGCCGAGGACAACTCCCAGTTGGTCGGGTACTGGGCGGTGGCAATCGGCAGGTTGTCGGTAAAGCCTTCAACGTGAACCGGGTTTTCAAAGGGTTTCAAAATCGCCGCCACCTTGTCGATGATGGTGAACGCCTGATCACTTGGCATCGCGTCGGCACTGGCGAACAGCAGGCTGGAATTAAGCTCGATCTCTACCCACAGTTCATTGCCGCGCACGGTCATCTGGTTGGAGCTGATCAGGTCACCAAACGCTGCGCTGATGTCATCGGCGATGCTTTTCAACGGGTCGCTGGTGCCCCCTACGCCGGCGGCGGTTTCGTCGCTGTCGTTGACCAGCGGCTTGGCCGGCGTCACCGTCTTCGGTCGCTCGTCACCAATCGGGATCGGCTTGAGCGCGCGGTCGGAGTCTGAAAACACGCCGATCAGTGCTTCGGAAATCACCTTGTACTTGCCTTCGTTGACCGACGAGATCGAATACATCACCACAAAGAATGCGAACAGCAAGGTGATGAAGTCCGCGTAGGACACCAGCCAGCGCTCGTGGTTAATGTGTTCTTCCGGCTCGCGGCGACGTCGGCTCACAACAAAGCACCTCGCGCTGCACAACCTGCTTGCCACAGCGAGCCGTTTGGCCACTGGTTAGAAGTGTCGATGTGCATCGCCATCAATCCATGAAGCCCTGAAGCTTCAGTTCGATAGAACGTGGGTTTTCGCCCTCGGCAATCGACAAGATGCCTTCGAGCAACATTTCGCGATAACGCGATTGCCGCAGGGCAATCGACTTGAGCTTGCTGGCCACCGGCAACAGCACCAGGTTGGCACTGGCCACGCCGTAGATGGTGGCGACAAACGCCACGGCAATGCCGCTGCCCAGTTGCGAGGGGTCGGCCAGGTTGCCCATCACGTGAATCAAACCCATCACCGCGCCGATGATGCCGATGGTCGGCGCATAACCGCCCATGCTTTCAAATACCTTGGCGGCGTTGATGTCGCGGCTTTCCTGGGTGTAAAAATCCACTTCCAGGATGCTGCGGATCGCTTCCGGCTCGGCGCCGTCGACCAATAACTGCAGGCCTTTACGCGAGTAACTGTCGGGCTCGGCATCGGCCACGCTTTCCAGGCCCAGCAGGCCTTCCTTGCGCGCGGTGAGGCTCCAGTTGACCACGCGGTCGATGCCGCCTGGCAGGTCGACACGCGGCGGGAAAATAATCCATATGACGATTTGCATCGCGCGCTTGAATGAACTCATCGGCGCCTGCAACAGCGCAGCGCCGACGGTGCCGCCAATCACGATCAGTGCCGCAGGGCCGTTGGCCAAGGCGCCAAGGTGGCCGCCCTCCAGGTAGTTGCCGCCGATAATTGCGACAAACGCCATGATGATGCCAATCAGGCTCAATACATCCATCAGAGGCAGGCCTCCACCAGATGCTTGCCGATGTCGTCCAGGCTGTACACGGCGTCGGCCAGGTCCGCTTTGACGATGGCCATGGGCATGCCGTAAATCACGCAACTGGCTTCGTCCTGCGCCCAGATCGCGCTGCCGCCTTGTTTAAGCAGGCGCGCGCCTTCACGGCCATCGGCGCCCATGCCGGTGAGCACCACCGCCAGAACTTTGTCGCCGTAGGACTTGGCCGCCGAACCGAAGGTGATGTCCACGCACGGCTTGTAATTCAGGCGCTCGTCGCCGGGCAGGATTTTAATCGCGCCACGCCCATCCACCATCATTTGCTTGCCGCCCGGCGCCAGCAACGCCAGGCCAGGACGCAGGATGTCGCCATCCTCGGCTTCCTTGACCGTGATGCGGCACAGCTTGTCGAGGCGCTCGGCGAAGGCTTTGGTAAACGCCGCCGGCATGTGCTGGATCAGCACGATCGGCGCCGGGAAGTTGGCCGGCAATTGCGTCAACACCCGCTGCAAGGCAACCGGGCCACCGGTTGACGTCCCGATAGCGACCAGCTTGTAGGCTTTGCGCTTGGGTGCAGGCGAATGCGCACTTGAAGCAGGCGCGCGGGCCGGTGCCACGGCAGGCCGGGCAACCGGCGCAGGCGCCGCACGGCCAAACGATGACGCGGGCGCCGCCGGTGCGGCCGGGGCGGGCGCGGGAGCGGGTGCATGGGCAGGTGCCGGCGCACTCGACAAGCTGCGACGGTTACTGCGCGAAATGCTGTGCACCTTTTCGCACAGCATCTGTTTGACCTTCTCGGGGTTACGCGAGATGTCTTCGAAATTCTTCGGCAGGAAGTCCACCGCACCCGCGTCCAGCGCATCCAGGGTTACCCGGGCGCCTTCGTGGGTCAGCGAGGAGAACATCAACACCGGGGTGGGGCAGCGCTGCATGATGTGTCGAACTGCCGTGATGCCATCCATCATCGGCATCTCGTAGTCCATGGTAATCACGTCCGGTTTCAACGCAATGGCCTGATCAATCGCCTCTTTGCCGTTTGTGGCCGTACCGACCACCTGAATCGTTGGATCGGCGGAGAGAATTTCCGAGACGCGACGGCGGAAGAAACCCGAATCGTCCACCACCAGGACCTTGACTGCCATAAACACTCCGTTAGGTGGGGCGGGCGAGACCGCCCTGCCCCGCCAGAATCAAATACGCCGAGCGGCGTAACGCTTGAGCATGCTCGGAACATCAAGAATCAGCGCGATCCGACCGTCACCGGTAATGGTCGCACCCGACATGCCCGGTGTTCCCTGCAGCATTTTGCCCAAAGGCTTGATGACCACCTCTTCCTGGCCCACCAGTTGATCGACGACAAAGCCGATCCGCTGAGTGCCCACCGAGAGAATCACCACATGGCCTTCACGCTGCTCTTCATGCTTGGCCGATGCAACCAGCCAGCGCTTGAGGTAGAACAGTGGCAATGCCTTGTCGCGCACGATCACGACTTCCTGGCCGTCCACCACGTTGGTGCGCGACAGGTCGAGGTGGAAGATCTCGTTGACGTTGACCAACGGGAAGGCGAAGGCCTGGTTGCCCAGCATCACCATCAGCGTCGGCATGATCGCCAAGGTCAACGGCACCTTGATGACGATCTTCGAGCCCTGGCCCTTGGTCGAGTAGATATTGATCGAGCCGTTGAGCTGGCTGATCTTGGTTTTCACCACGTCCATGCCGACGCCACGGCCAGACACGTCGGAAATCTCGGTTTTGGTCGAGAAGCCCGGCGCGAAGATCAGGTTGTAGCATTCGGTGTCGGTCAGGCGGTCGGCGGCGTCCTTGTCCATCACGCCACGCTTGACCGCGATATTGCGCAAGATCGCCGGGTCCATGCCTTTGCCGTCATCGGTGATCGACAGCAGAATATGGTCGCCCTCTTGCTCAGCCGCCAGAATCACCTTGCCGCCACGCGACTTGCCCGAAGCCTCGCGTTCTTCCGGGGTTTCGATGCCGTGGTCGACGGCGTTGCGCACCAAGTGGACCAGCGGGTCGGCCAGGGCCTCGACAAGGTTTTTGTCGAGGTCGGTTTCTTCACCCACCAGTTCCAGGTTGATCTCTTTCTTGAGCTGGCGTGCCAGGTCGCGAACCAATCGCGGGAAGCGGCCGAAGACTTTCTTGATCGGCTGCATCCGCGTTTTCATCACCGCGGTCTGCAAGTCAGCCGTCACCACGTCGAGGTTCGACACGGCCTTTTGCATGGCTTCGTCGCCGCTGTTCAGGCCCAAACGCACCAAGCGGTTACGCACCAGCACCAGTTCGCCGACCATGTTCATGATGTCGTCCAGGCGCGCGGTATCAACGCGCACCGTGGTTTCGGCTTCACTGGCAGGTTTTTCGGCAACCGGCGCGGCTGCGGCGCGTGCAGGTGCAGCCGCAGCCGCAGGTGCCGGAGCTGGCTTGGCCGCAACCGGCGCCGCCGCTTTGGCGGCAACCGGTGCAGCAGCGGCTGCCGTGGCTGCACCGGCTGCCGCTGCTGCGGCCGGGGCCACTTCAGTGAACTTGCCTTTACCGTGCAACTGGTCCAACAACGCTTCGAATTCGTGATCAGAGATCAACCCATCGCCCGCCGGTTGCGCACTGGCAGCTGCACTGGCAGCGGGTGCCGTGGCCGTGGCGGCGACTTCCGGCAAGGCTTCGGCCGCAAACGTGCCTTTGCCATGCAGTTGGTCGAGCAACGCTTCGAATTCGTCGTCGGTAATCTCGTTGCTGGCAGCGGCAGGAGCAGCAGCAGGCGCTTGCGACTGGGCGGCAGGTGGCGCCACCGCGTCGGCCGCGAACTGGCCTTTGCCGTGCAACTGGTCGAGCAGCGATTCGAACTCAGCGTCGGTAATGTCTTCGCTGGTCGGCGCTGCAGACGCAGTGGCAGGCGCAGTAGCCGCTTGTGGCGCTTCAGCTTCAGCCTTGACCGCGCTGAGGGAGTTGAGCAGTTGCTCGAACTCGCTGTCCGTCACGTCTGCTTCAGGCTCAGCCACAGGCTCTGGCGCTTGCACCACCGGCGCAGCCGTGGTGTCGGCAGGCTCTGCCAGGCGCGCCAGGGCGGCCAGCAGTTCCGGGGTAGCCGCAGTGATCGGCGCACGTTCGCGCACTTCACTGAACATGCCGTTGACCGCATCCAATGCTTCGAGAATCACGTCCATCAGTTCCGAGTCGACGTGCCGCTCACCCTTGCGCAGGATGTCGAAAACGTTCTCGGCGATGTGACAGCACTCCACCAGCTCATGGAGCTGGAGGAAGCCGGCGCCCCCTTTTACAGTATGAAAACCGCGAAAAATTGCATTGAGCAGGTTCGCATCATCCGGTCGGCTTTCCAGCTCGACCAGTTGTTCGGACAGTTGCTCTAAAATTTCGCCGGCCTCTACAAGGAAATCCTGAAGGATCTCTTCATCGGCGCCGAAGCTCATGTGGGTGCTCCTTAGAAGCCTAAACTGGATAACAGGTCATCAACATCATCTTGACCTGACATAACGTCTTCACGTTTATCGGCATGAATCTGCGGACCTTCACCCTTGGCGAGATGTTTTTGTGGATCTTTTTCCGAGAGGATCGATTCGCGGTCATGTTCGATGCCGGCGAAACGATCAACCTGGCCTGCCATAAGCACCAATTTGAGCAAGTTGCTTTCCACCTCGGTGACCAATTGGGTCACACGCTTGATCACCTGACCGGTGAGGTCCTGGTAATCCTGGGCCAGCAGAATGTCATTGAGGTTGCTGGAAACCGTACGGCTTTCCTGTTCGCTGCGCGTCAGAAACCCGTCGACCCTGCGGGCCAATTCACGAAACTCTTCAGCACCCAGTTCCCGACGCATGAAACGGCCCCAGTCAACGCTGAGGGCTTGCGCTTCGGTGGCCATGCCATTGACCAGGGGCGTGGCGTTTTCAACCAGGTCCATGGTGCGGTTGGCCGCCGCCTCAGTCAGTCTGACCACGTAGGACAGGCGTTCTGTGGCATCGGTAATTTGTGATATTTCTTCAGCCTGGGGCATGTGCGGGTCAATTTGAAAATTGACGATTGCACTGTGCAGCTCGCGCGTGAGCTTGCCCACTTCCTGGTACAGGCCGCGATCACGGGTCTGGTTAAGCTCATGGATCAACTGCACCGCGTCGCCGAAGTGGCCTTTTTCAAGGCTGTCGACCAACTGGTGAGCATGCTTTTTCAGGGTCGACTCAAAGTCGCCCAGTGACGTTTCTTTATGCTCCATAGCTCCCCCGTGGCAGCATCACTGACCGATTCGTTCGAAGATTTTTTCAATCTTCTCTTTCAAGGCCAGTGCAGTGAATGGCTTAACCACGTAACCGTTGACCCCAGCTTGAGCGGCTTCAATGATCTGCTCACGCTTGGCTTCGGCGGTGACCATCAACACAGGCAAGCTGCGCAGTTTTTCGTCCGCGCGCACATGGCGCAGCAGGTCGATACCGGTCATGCCTGGCATGTTCCAGTCGGTTACCAGAAAGTCGATGCTCCCGCTGTTGAGGATCGGAATCGCCGTAATGCCGTCATCCGCCTCGACCGTGTTTGTGAACCCAAGGTCACGCAACAGGTTTTTTATGATCCGCCGCATCGTTGAGAAGTCATCAACGATGAGGATTTTCATGTTCTTGTCCAATTCGACCTCCAAGCAGTCTTAAACGCGCCCAGCACCTGGACGCGCCATTTCAATCAACAGGCGTTACACAAAAAGGACTGCCGGGGCACCACGGAACGAATCCGCGAAAGGCGTTACACCTTTCGCCTGGTTGCGCTGCAGTGTCCCCACACTGCCTGTCAGCGCGCGCGCCACTCTCCCAATCGCCCCCGCAAGCGGGCCGCGCACTGGCTATGCAGTTGGCTGACACGCGATTCGCTGACCCCCAGGACCTCACCGATTTCCTTGAGGTTCAGCTCTTCGTCGTAGTACAGCGCCAACACCAGCCGCTCACGCTCCGGCAAATTGGCAATTGCTTCAGCCAACGCACCCTGAAAACGTTCATCTTCCAGGTCGCGCGACGGTTCGAGATGAGCACTCGCGCCGTCCTCGTGCAGCCCTTCGTGTTCGCCGTCCTGCAACAGGTCGTCGAAACTGAACAGGCGGCTGCCCAAGGTATCGTTCAGAATCCCGTAATAATCATCGAGACTCAATTGGAGTTCGGCCGCAACTTCATGATCTTTAGCGTCACGACCGGTTTTTGCTTCAATTGAGCGAATTGCGTCACTGACCATGCGTGTATTGCGGTGTACCGAACGCGGCGCCCAATCCCCTTTACGCACTTCATCGAGCATCGCGCCGCGAATACGAATACCCGCGTACGTCTCGAAACTCGCGCCTTTGCTCGCGTCGTATTTGGTCGACACTTCGAGCAGGCCGATCATGCCGGCCTGGATGAGGTCTTCAACCTGCACGCTGGCAGGCAGGCGTGCCAGCAAGTGGTAAGCAATGCGTTTGACCAAGGGCGCATAGCGCTCGATCAACTCGCCCTGGCTGTCACGTGCCGACTTTTTGTAAAGGTTGTAGCCGCTGGATGTCATAGCACCGGACCTGCGCTCGTGTGATGCACCAATCGCTCGACGAAAAACTCCAAATGCCCGCGCGGGTTGGCGGGCAGCGGCCAGGTATCGACCTTCTGGGCAATCGCCTTGAACGCCAAAGCGCACTTCGAACGAGGGAATGCTTCATAGACTGCACGCTGCTTTTGCACAGCCTTGCGCACACACTCGTCATAGGGAACTGCGCCGACGTATTGTAAGGCGACATCCAGGAAGCGATCCGTGACTTTGGTCAACTTGGCGAACAGGTTGCGCCCTTCCTGCGGGCTTTGGGCCATGTTGGCCAGCACGCGGAAGCGGTTCATGCCGTAGTCACGGTTCAGCAGCTTGATCAGCGCGTAGGCGTCGGTGATCGACGTCGGTTCGTCGCACACCACCAGCAATACTTCCTGGGCGGCCCGCACGAAGCTGACCACGGACTCGCCGATGCCGGCAGCGGTGTCGATCACCAGCACGTCGAGGTTGTCGCCAATGTCACTGAACGCCTGGATCAGGCCGGCATGCTGCGCCGGGCTCAGGTGCACCATGCTCTGTGTGCCGGAGGCGGCCGGCACGATGCGAATCCCGCCGGGGCCTTGCAGCAGCACATCGCGCAGCTCACATCGGCCTTCGATCACGTCGGCAAGCGTGTGTTTGGGTGTCAGCCCCAGCAGAACGTCGACGTTCGCCAGCCCCAGGTCAGCATCCAGCAGCATGACGCGACGGCCAAGCTCTGCCAGGGCCAGGGACAAATTCACTGACACGTTAGTTTTTCCGACGCCACCTTTGCCGCCGGTCACCGCGATCACCTGTACGGGATGCATGCTGCCCATTTTATTTCTTTACCTTGTCTTGCTTAGACGCAGGCTACATGGCTTGGCCGCGTGAATCGCTTGCAGACCATCGATGTAGATACATTTCACGGTGTTCATCCTGCCTTAACCAACCCGTTTTGCGGGGTTGTGGTAGAGGTCGGCGAACATGTCGGCCATCGCTTCCTCGCTAGGCTCTTCTTGCATTTGCACGCTGACTGCGCGGCTGACCAACTGATGACGGCGCGGCAGATGTAAATCATCCGGGATCCGCGGCCCGTCGGTCAGGTAAGCAACCGGTAACTCATGACTGATGGCCAGGCTCAACACTTCACCCAGGCTCGCCGTTTCGTCGAGTTTGGTGAGGATGCAGCCCGCCAGGCCGCAGCGTTTGTAACTATGGTACGCAGCGGTAAGAACCTGTTTCTGGCTGGTGGTTGCAAGCACCAGGTAATTTTTTGACTTGATGCCGCGACCGGCCAGGCTTTCAAGCTGCATGCGCAACGCAGGGTCACTGGCTTGCAGGCCGGCGGTATCGATCAACACCACGCGCTTGCGCAGCAGCGGGTCGAGCGCGTTGGCCAGCGACTGGCCCGGGTCGACATGGGTGACCGTCACATTGAGGATGCGGCCCAGGGTTTTGAGCTGTTCCTGGGCACCAATGCGGTAGCTGTCCATGCTCACCAGCGCGATATTCTGCGCGCCGTACTTAAGCACATAACGCGCCGCCAGCTTGGCCAGGGTGGTGGTCTTGCCCATGCCGGCAGGGCCGACCATGGCAATCACACCGCCCTCTTCCAACGGCTCGATTTCCGGGGTAACGATCATGCGCGCCAAGTGCGCCAGCAACATGCGCCAAGCCTGGCGAGGTTCTTCAATGGAGGTGGTCAGCGCCAGCAGGTCACGCGACAACGGGCCAGACAGGCCGATACGTTGCAGGCGGCGCCAGAGGTTAGCCTGTTGCGGTTTGCTGCCTTGCAACTGGTTCCACGCCAGCGAGCCAAGCTGTACTTCGAGCAGCTCGCGCAGGCCATTCAGTTCAAACCGCATCGAATCCAGCGCGCGCTGGTCAACGGCGGCAGCCGGCGCTGGCGCAGCAGGACGCGGCGGCTCTTTGAACGTCGGCTCAACCAGCGGCTCGGCAGCGGTCAGCGGCAGGCCGGCGAACAACTGACGGTTGGTGGTGGTATCGCTGTCGCCACGCATGCTCAGCTCAGCCTGGGCCGAGACGATACGCGAGGCGGTCTTGCGCAACTCGTCTTCGAGCTCCATGTTCGGCACGCGCGGCGCCAGCGCCTGAGGTGTGTAATCCAGGGCAGCCGTCAGCTCGACACCGCCGGCAATACGGCGGTTACCAATAATCGCGGCATCGGCGCCCAGCTCATCACGAACCAGTTTCATGGCCTGACGCATATCGGCGGCGAAAAAACGCTTAACTTGCATAACCCACTACCTCAGCCATTGGGCCCTACTGTCGCGACGATAGTCACTTGCTTATTGTCAGGAATTTCCTGATAAGCCAAAACGTGCAAATTCGGTACTGCCAAACGTCCAAACCGCGACAACATCGCCCGAACCGGGCCGGCCACCAGCAGTATCACCGGTTGGCCCTGCATTTCCTGGCGCTGTGCGGCTTCGATCAACGAACGCTGCAGCTTTTCAGCCATGCTTGGCTCCAGCAGGACGCCCTCTTCCTGGCCTTGTCCTGCCTTCTGAATACTATTGAGCAATATCTGTTCCAACCTTGGCTCCAAGGTGATAACAGGCAGCTCAGACTCAACCCCCACAATGCTTTGCACGATTGCGCGGGACAAACCGACGCGCACCGAGGCTACCAGCGCGGCGGTATCTTGACTCTTGGCAGCATTGTTGGCGATAGCCTCGGCAATGCTGCGAATGTCGCGTACTGGCACCTGTTCGGCAAGCAAGGCCTGCAGCACCTTAAGCAACTGCGACAGCGACAGCACGCCCGGCACCAGTTCTTCGGCGAGTTTTGGCGACGCTTTGGCCAGCAAGCCCATTAATTGCTGGACTTCCTCGTGGCCGATCAGCTCGTGCGAGTGCTTGTACAGAATCTGGTTGAGGTGGGTAGCGACCACGGTGCTGGCGTCCACCACCGTGTAACCGAGCGACTGCGCCTGGCTGCGCTGGCTGATTTCGATCCACACCGCTTCCAAACCAAAAGCCGGATCTTTGGCGGTTATCCCGTTGAGCGTGCCGAACACTTGGCCGGGGTTGATCGCCAACTCGCGGTCGGGGTAAATCTCGGCTTCAGCGAGGATCACGCCCATCAGGGTCAGGCGGTAGGCACTCGGGGCCAGGTCGAGGTTGTCGCGAATATGCACCGTGGGCATCAAGAAGCCCAAATCCTGCGACAGCTTCTTGCGCACACCCTTGATCCGCGCGAGCAACTGGCCACCCTGGTTGCGGTCCACCATTGGAATCAGGCGGTAGCCGACTTCCAGGCCGATCATGTCGATCGGGGTCACGTCATCCCAGCCAAGCTCCTTGGTTTCCTGGGCGCGGGCCGGCGATGGCAGCAAGTCCTGCTGGCGGGCAACTTCTTGCTGGGCCTGAACCTTGACCTGGTTTTGCTTGCGCCAGAACAGGTAAGCACCGCCGGCCGCCATGGCCGCCATGCTCAGGAACGAGATATGCGGCATGCCCGGTACGATGCCCATGACCGCCATGATGCCCGCTGCCACGGCCAGCGCCTTGGGCGATGCGAACATCTGCCGGCTGATCTGTTTGCCCATGTCTTCGGAGCCCGAAGCACGCGTCACCATGATCGCCGCAGCTGTGGATAACAACAGTGATGGCAATTGCGCCACTAAACCGTCACCGATGGTCAGCAGGGCATACACCTTGCCTGCATCGCCGAAAGTCATGCCGTGCTGGAAGATACCGACCGCCATACCGCCGATCAGGTTGATAAACAGAATCAGCAAGCCTGCGATGGCGTCGCCGCGCACAAACTTGCTGGCACCGTCCATGGAACCGTAAAACTCGGCCTCCTGAGCCACTTCCAGGCGGCGGGCCTTGGCTTGGTTCTGGTCGATCAGGCCGGCGTTGAGGTCGGCGTCGATGGCCATCTGTTTGCCGGGCATCGCGTCGAGGGTGAACCGCGCGCTCACCTCGGAAATCCGCCCGGCGCCCTTGGTGACCACCACAAAGTTGATGATCATCAGGATCGCGAACACCACGATACCGACCACGTAGTTACCGCCGATCACCACCTCACCGAAGGCCTGGATCACCTTACCGGCGGCGGCGTGGCCGTCTTGCCCGTGGAGCATCACCACCCGCGTGGAGGCCACGTTCAGCGCCAGACGCAGCAAGGTCGCGATCAGCAGAATGGTCGGGAATACCGCGAAATCCAGCGGCCGCAACGCGTACACACAGACCAGCAGCACAACGACCGACAGGGCAATGTTGAAAGTAAAAAACACATCGAGCAGGAACGGCGGCATCGGCAACATCATCATTGCCAGCATCACCAGCAACAACAACGGCACACCCAAATTGCCCCGCGACAGGTCAGTCAGGGTGCCACGGGCCGTGTTGAGCATTTGAGAGCGATCTACCACCGGTATTCCTCGTGTTCCTTGAAGCAAAGTTTTGACGCCAGTTGGCGTCCTGAAGGCGGTATTGCAAGAAGCCTTCCAACTTTTACTTTGGGGCGTTGATCACCTCATAAGCGACCGAGTCTACCGGGTGTAAATCGAGTCAAAAATGTGGGAGGGGGCTTGCTCCCGATGGCGGTGGTTCAGTTGGAACATTGCTGAATGACACACCGCTATCGGGAGCAAGCCCCCTCCCACATTTGGAGCTGTGCGCGGGTTACCCCAGGGTATGCCGGGGCGGGCACCGCCTGGACTGAAAAGCTGACGCCGAGCGTTCCCACGCGCAGCAAAGGAAGGCCGCCTGCGCCGTGTATGTGGGAGGGGGCTTGCTCCCTCCCACATTTGGAGCTGTGCGCGGGTTACCCCAGGGTATGCCGGGGCGGGCAACGCCTGGACTGAAAACCCGACGCCGAGCGTTCCCACGCGCAGCAAAGGAATGCCGCCTGCGTCGTGTATGTGGGAGGGGGCTTGCTCCCGATGGCGGTGTGTCAGTCGGTTATTCCGGGCCTGACACACTGCTATCGGGAGCAAGCCCCCTCCCACATTTGGATGTGTGTGCAGCCGCTGCTATCGAGGAAATTTCCGACAGGGTTTTAAGGTTGTCCCTAGGAAACCCGCGCTCTAGTCTGCGCACACCGCTGAACAATCAGCGGGCGGGCTTCGCGGCCCATTGAATTCAGACGCAAAGCGCTATTGTCCGCTTTCAGTTGATGATTTTTTATCGTCTACTGTGCGGCGCTATGGTGGCTGTGCGCGGGATACCTTCGGGTATGCCGGTTTCCTGATTCCGGTCCGCGAACCTGCGTACAGCTGCCACCCCATCGCGTCGCGGCGATAAGTGGCAACTCCATTTAAATCAGGAGTTTCACAATGATTAAACCCACCCCAAATCCCCCGCCCAGCGTGCTCTTCACCCTCATCGACGGCATCAGCACCGAAGACCTGCTGGTCAACCTCACCGAAACCCTGGCTTCCGCCCACGCGCTGACCTGCGACTTTGCATTTGATATGGAAGCGACGCAGCGAGAAGTCGCGCTGGGCATTGCGCAGTTGATTGAGGTAGCGCGGTTGCTGGCTGAGCGGCTGCTGGATGATGTTCAGCCATCATTCGCAACAGAGTCGGGCGCCGCCTAGACTCAAAACCCGACGCCGAGCGTTCCCACGCGCAGCAAAGGAATGCCGCCTGCGCCGCGTATGTGGGAGGGGGCTTGCTCCCGATAGCAGTGTGTCAGTCGGTTATTCCGGGCCTGACACACCGCTATCGGGAGCAAGCCCCCTCCCACATTTGGTGCTGTGTGCTGGATGCCCCAGGGTATGCCGGGTCGGGCACCGCCCGGACTAAAAAGCTGACGCTGATCGTTCCCACGCGCAACAAAGGAATGCCGTTTGCGTCGTGTATGTGGGAGGGGGCTTGCTCCCTCCCACATTTGGTGCTGTGTGCTGGATGCCCCAGGGTATGCCGGGTCGGGCACCGCCTTGATTGAAAAGCTGACGCCGAGCGTTCCCACGCGCAGCAAAGGTATGCCGCCTGCGCGTGTATGTGGGAGGGGGCTTGCTCCCGATGGCGGTGTGTCAGTCGGGTATTCCGGGCCTGACACACCGCTATCGGGAGCAAGCCCCCTCCCACATTTGGAGCTGTGTGCGGGATACCCCAGGGTATGCCGGAGCGGGTACCGCCTGGACTGAAAAGCTGACGCCGAGCGTTCCGGCGGGGGTTAGATGACGGTGATGTTGGACGCGAAAACGCCCTTGGGCCGATGAATCCGGGCAAATCGCACGCGCAGGCCATCTTTCAGCCGAACCCCGGCCGAGCCTTCAAGATCCACACAGACGGCATCCTCACCGCAATCCAGAGCAATCAAGCCTTGCCCGGTTTTTTCGCTGTAAAACTTGATCGTGCCCGTCACCGCTTCCATCACTACGTCCTCTGCATCTCTTAACAACGCGGGTGCAGTGTCTGGCGCAATGGAACCGCGATTTGCCTTCGCTGGCTACTGTGATAGTTGACAGGTAACGCGCACTTTCAGATGAATGGCACGCTGGCAATCAGGAGTCGCGACGCAGATCCGGCGGAATCGGCAGGTCTTTGAGCGGATCAGGCCGCTTGCCCTTACCCGCCCGGTACTGGCGAATTTGATAGACGTAGGCCAACACCTGCGCCACCGCCAAATACAGCCCTGCAGGAATCTCCTGGTCCAGGTCCGTGGAGTAGAAAATCGAGCGCGCCAACTCCGGCGACTCCAGCAACAGAATGTCGTTGGCCACCGCGATTTCGCGAATTTTCAGTGCGGTAAAGTCGCTGCCCTTGGCCAGCAACATCGGTGCGCCGCCCTTCTCCGGGTCGTACTTGAGGGCTACGGCGTAGTGGGTCGGGTTGGTGATGACCACGTCCGCGTCGGGCACTGAAGCCATCATTTTGCGCTGGGACATTTCGCGCTGCAGTTGGCGAATGCGCTGTTTGACCTCAGGCCGACCTTCCTGGTCTTTGTGCTCGTCGCGCACTTCCTGCTTGGTCATCAGCAGTTTTTTGTGGCTCTCCCACAACTGGATCGGCGCATCCACCGCCGCGATCAGGATCAGCCCGGCAGACATCCACAAGGTGCTCCAGCCCACCACTTGCACGCTGTGGATGATCGCCGACTCCAGCGGTTCATGGGCAATGCGCAATAAATCGTCAATATCCGAAGACAGCACCGCCAGCGCGACGAACAGAATCAGGATGAACTTGGCCAAGGCCTTGAGCAGCTCGACCAATGCCTTGGTCGAAAACATTCGCTTAAGCCCGGCCGCCGGGTTCATGCGGCTGAACTTGGGCGCCATGCTGCTGGCAGCAAACAGCCAGCCGCCCAAGGCGACAGGGCCGATCAAGGCGGCCAGCAGCAAGGTGATGAGGATCGGCTGCACCGACAGAATCGCGATTTTGCCTGAATGCATCAGGTAGCGGCCCATGGCGTCGGGGTTCAGCAGCACCTCGCGCGGCAGGGCAAAGTTGAGCTTCATCAGCTCCATCAAGTCCAGCGCCAGGCCGCCGCCGTAGATCAGCACGGCGCCGGCACCGGCCATCATGGTCGCAACGGTATTGAGTTCTTTAGAGCGCGCAATTTCGCCCTTTTCCCTGGAGTCCTTTTTACGTTTCTCCGTGGGGTCTTCTGTTTTGTCTTGGCCACTCTCGCTCTCGGCCATGGCTCAACGCGCCCGTGCCAAGTCACGTAAAAACTGCAAGGCGTCGGTCGCCAGCGGTTGATACTGATTGAGAATGTCGGCCATGCCGATCCAGAAAATCCCCATGCCCAACACCAGGGTCAGGGGGAAACCAATCGAGAAAATGTTCAGTTGCGGCGCCGCGCGGGTCATCACGCCAAACGCGATGTTAACCACCAGCAGCGCGGTGATTGCCGGCAGCACCAGCAACAACGACGCACCCAGCACCCAACTCATGCGCCCGACCAGCTCCCAAAAATGATTGACCACCAAGCCCGACCCCACCGGCAAGGTGGTGAAGCTTTCGGTCAACACCTCGAACACCACCAAGTGGCCGTTCATGGCCAAAAACAGCAACGTCACCAGCATGGTCAGGAACTGCCCGATCACCGCCACCGACACGCCGTTGGTGGGGTCGACCATCGAGGCGAAGCCCATGCCCATCTGGATCGAAATGATTTGCCCGGCAATCACAAACGCCTGAAAGAACAGCGTGAGCGAGAAGCCCAGCAGCGAACCGATCAGGATTTGCTCGGCGATCAACAGCAACGCGCTGAGGTCCAGCGCATTCACCGGCGGCATCGGCGGCAGCCCGGGCACGATCACCACGGTGATGGCGACGGCGAAATACAGGCGAATGCGCCGTGGCACCAAGGTGGTACCAAACACCGGCATGGTCATCAGCACGGCCATGATGCGAAACATCGGCAGGATGAAAGAAGCCACCCAGGTACTGATCTGGGTGTCGGTCAGTGCCAGCACAGATTGCATGCGGTCAGCCGATCAACAGCGGAATACTGCCGTACAACTGCAGGATGTATTCCATGAAGGTTTGCACCAGCCATGGGCCGGCGACGATCAGGGTGATCAGCATTACCAGCAAACGCGGGAGGAAACTCAAGGTTTGTTCGTTGATCTGTGTTGCGGCCTGAAACATCGCCACCAGCAGGCCAATCAACAGGCTCGGCACCACCAGCACGGCAACCATCATGGTGGTCAGCCACAGCGCTTCACGGAACAGGTCGACAGCGACTTCTGGGGTCATGGCTCTACACTCCGCCGAAACTACTGGCCAACGTGCCGATAATCAGCGCCCAGCCGTCCACCAGCACAAACAGCATGATCTTGAACGGCAGCGAAATAATCAGCGGCGAGAGCATCATCATACCCATCGCCATCAGCACGCTCGCCACCACCAGGTCGATGATCAGGAACGGGATAAAGATCATGAAGCCGATCTGAAACGCCGTCTTCAATTCAGAGGTCACAAACGCTGGCACCAGAATGGTCAACGGCGCCTGGTCCGGGGTGGCAATGTCGGTGCGCTTGGACAAGCGCACAAACAACTCAAGGTCGCTGGAACGGGTTTGCGACAGCATGAAGTCCTTGATCGGGCCTTGGGCCTTGTCAATCGCGTCTTGCGCGGTGAGTTTTTCCGCGAGGTAAGGCTGCAGCGCTTGCTGGTTCACCTTGTCGAACACCGGCGCCATGATGAACATCGTCAAAAACAGCGCCATGCCGGTGAGGATCTGGTTCGACGGTGTCTGTTGCAGGCCCAGGGCCTGACGCAGAATCGAGAACACGATGATGATCCGCGTAAAGCTGGTCATCAGCATCACGAACGCCGGGATGAAACTCAGCGCGGTCATGATCAGCAAAATCTGCAAGCTGACCGAATATTCCTGCGCGCCGGCGGCGTTGGTGCCCAGCGTAATCGCCGGGATCGATAACGGGTCGGCGGCAAACGCCAGCGGCGCGGCCAGCAACAGCATGAGCGTCAATAAAACGCGCATTACTTCTTATCCTTCTGATCCTTGCCCAGCAACTCCATCAGGCGCTGAGCGAATTCTGGCGTGGCGGCTTCGGCCTTGGCCACTTCAACCGGCGACTTGAGCACGTGCAACGGGGTGATGCGACCGGGCGTGATGCCGAGCAGAATCTGCTCCTCGCCCACCTGTACCAGCACCAGACGATCACGCGGGCCGAGGGCACGCGAACCGATCATCTCGATCACCTGGCCGTTGCCCGGGCCAATGTTCTGTACGCGGCGCATCAACCAGGCCAGCACGAAGATCAAGCCGACCACCAGCAACAGCCCCAACACCAGTTGGGTCAGTTGCCCGCCGATGCCGCTGGTCACCACGGGCGCTGCAACTGCAGCTTGCGCGATCGGCTCAGCCGCGAGGGCGCTCAATGGCAGCGCCAGAAACAGTCCCGCCATCGAATACTTCATGTCAGCGCAACTTCTTGATGCGTTCGCTCGGGCTGATCACGTCCGTCAGGCGGATGCCGAACTTTTCGTTGACCACCACCACCTCGCCATGCGCGATCAGCGTGCCATTAACCAGCACGTCCAGCGGCTCACCGGCCAGCCGATCAAGCTCGATCACCGAACCCTGGTTGAGCTGCAACAGGTTGCGGATGTTGATTTCGGTGCTGCCCACTTCCATCGAGATGGACACCGGGATGTCGAGGATCACATCCAGGTTCGGGCCGTCGAGGGTCACCGGGTCGTTGTTCTTCGGCACACTGCCGAATTCTTCCATTTGCAGGCGGTTGCCGGCAGGCGCACTGGCGGCGTCGGCAGCCAGCAGCGCGTCAATATCGTCTTGGCCAACATCGCCGGTTTCTTCCAGGGCCGCAGCCCATTCGTCAGCCAGGGCCTGGTCTTCGGCGGAAGTGTTCTCGTGTTCGGTAGCCATTACATGTCCTCGGCGAAGCAAACATTCATAAATAGGGGTGCAGCAACAGGGGCGGCTCAGCGACGGTTAATCGGCTCCACCACTTGCAGCGCCAGGTTGCCCTTGTGGGAACCGAGCTTGACCTTGAACGACGGCACGCCGCTGGCGCGCATGATCATTTCTTGCGGTAACTCGACGGGAATAATATCCCCCGGCTGCATGTGCAAAATGTCGCGCAAACGCAGCTGGCGACGCGCCACGGTGGCGCTCAGCGGTACGGCGACGTCGAGCAAATCTTCGCGCAGGGCCTTGACCCAACGTTCGTCCTGGTCGTCCAGGTCGGACTGGAAACCGGCGTCGAGCATCTCGCGCACAGGCTCGATCATCGAGTACGGCATGGTCACGTGCAGGTCGCCGCCGCCGCCATCGAGTTCGATGTGAAAGGTCGAAACCACAATCGCTTCGCTGGGGCCGACGATGTTGGCCATGGCCGGGTTAACTTCCGAGTTGATGTACTCGAAATTGACTTCCATGACCGCCTGCCAGGCTTCCTTCAAGTCGACGAAGGCTTGTTCCAGCACCATGCGCACCACGCGCAATTCGGTCGGGGTGAATTCGCGGCCTTCGATCTTGGCGTGACGACCGTCACCACCAAAGAAGTTGTCCACCAGTTTGAACACCAGTTTGGCGTCCAGAATGAACAACGCGGTACCACGCAGCGGCTTGATCTTGACCAGGTTGAGGCTGGTGGGCACGTACAGCGAGTGCACATATTCGCCGAACTTCATCACCTGCACGCCGCCCACCGCCACGTCCGCCGAACGGCGCAACATGTTGAACATGCTGATACGGGTGTAGCGGGCGAAACGCTCGTTGATCATTTCCAGGGTCGGCATGCGTCCACGGACGATGCGATCCTGGCTGGTGAGGTCGTAACTTTTGACGCTGCCGGGCTCGGCAGCCAGTTCGGTCTGTACCAGACCATCGTCGACGCCATGCAACAGCGCGTCGATTTCATCCTGGGACAGCAGGTCTTGCACGGCCATGTCGTGATCCTACTGCAATACGAAGTTAGTGAAGAGCGCCTGCTCGACCACGACTTTGCCAAGCTCTTTCTGAGCCACTTCCTGCACGCTGGCAGTGACCTTCTGGCGCAGCATTTCCTGGCCTACAGGGGAGGCAAGGCTGTCGAAGCTCTGCCCGGAGAACAGCATCACGAGGTTATTGCGGATCACCGGCATGTGCACCTTGAGGGCATCCAGGTCCGCCTGGTTACGCGCCAGCAAGGTGATGCTCACCTGCAAATAGCGTGTACGACCATTTTGATTGAAGTTGGCGACAAAGGCCGGAAGCATCGGCTCGAAGATTGCCGGTTGCTTGACGTTACCGGTGGTTTCGGCAACAGGCGCTGGTTTGCTGGCATTGTTGTGCATGATGTACCAGGTACCGCCCACCGACGCGCCGATGGCCAGGAGCAGGCCCAGCACAATCAACAGGATAAGCTTGAGCTTGCCCTTGCCTGCGGGGGGTGTTGCTGCGTCGTCGCTCTTCGCCATGCCAATAATCCGTCACTATTCTGGGATTCATAGATCTACGGAAAGGCAAGAGCAAGTGTTATGCCAGAGTTGTCGGGCAGAGCGGGCAGCACACACCAAATGTGCGAGGGGGCTTGCTGCCGATGGCGGTGCATCAGTCAATTAATAAGTCGACTGACCCACTGCTATCGGCAGCAAACCCCCTCTCACATTCAAAGCCTTGCAAAGCTGGAATCAGGCGTAGTAGTCGACGGCACTGGAGCCGATCAGCGTAGACGTCACCGGCGCAACGGCTGCCGCCACTTCAGCCACATCGCCTGCATCGCCGCCGTCACCCCGCCCGCCACTGCCAGTGACGCCGCGGGCCTGGTTCTGCTGTTGTTGCTCCTGGCCCTGCCAACCACGCGACTGGTCGGACACGTTAACGTCGACCTGCCCCATGCCCTGCTGGGCAAACATCTCGCGCAGGCGGCCCGACTGGCTTTCCAGCGCTTCACGTACCACCGCGTGGCCGCTCATGAAGGTGACCTGCGCTTGCTGGTCTGCCGTCATGTTGACCTTGATGTCCAGGCGGCCCAGCTCTGCCGGCTGCAACTGGATCTCTGCCGACTTGAGGTTGGCACTGGACAAGTACATCACGCGGTTGACCACTTCTTCAGACCAGCCGCTCTGGTGCATGGCCAATGGCGCGTTGGCCACGGGCGGCAGGGCATTCGCGGTTTTCGGCGTGGCGGCCTGTGTCAGCGCGGCCAGGCGGTTGGCGAAATCATCGATGCGCGTGTCGCTGCTGGCGTCTTTGAGGTCCTTGAGGCCACCTTCGATCAAACCACTGAAGGCTTTATCGCCGCCCTGGTCAGTGCTGTCTTTGGCTTGCTGGTCGACCAGCATATTCGCCAGGCCGGTGGCAAAATTCTGCGCGGCGGTCGGCTGATCCAGCGTCGTCGGCGGCGCGGTTTTCTGCGCAGTTTGGCTGCTGGCCGAGACGTGGCCGCCCTGCTCCATCGCCAGGCGCACGGCAGGCATCGCATCCAGCGGGTCGGCTGCCGGGTCGAACGTCGGCACCTTGGCTTGATCGGTCGCCGCAACCGACGCAGTGGCGGCCGGTTGGGCCTTGTCGTCAGCAGTGGCCGCGGCCGGTGCTGGCGGTGGCGCGGCAACAGGCACGGCCACCGGTGTGACCGTGGCGATTAAAGCCGGGTCCACCACCGGGTCAACCGCAGGTTGTTGCGCCAGGGACGGATCGGCAGGTGCGTCCTCGTCACTGCTGGCGCTGTCGTCGGGGTCGGCCGGCGGCTTGGCAGGCAAGGGATTGCCGCTATCGGCAACCGCTGGCGTGCTGGCGGCAGGTGTGTTGCTGCCCGCCGCCGGCTTGGCGCTCGCGTCGGAGGGTTTATCGCGCGTCGGTTTGGCGGCGCTGTCGTCGGCCTTTACCGTGGGCTTCGAGCCTTGGTTGGCAAACACTTGGGCGAAGCCTGAGGCCTTGTCGCGCGGGTCTGCCGTCGCTACCGCGGGGGTGGCTGCGGGCGCTTGAGGCTTGGCCGCGGGGGCAGCCTGAAGAAGCGAATTCGGGGCGACTGGCATAGGTAAAGGTCTCCACTGCATGGGGATCGGGGATGCAGTCACTGGAGCTATAGCAAGAGTTGGGCCAGGTGACTGGCGTTGTGCGCGCGGAGCTGCTTAGCGTCAAAGCTGAAAGCGCTGCCGCTCGTGCTCGTACAGCGGCCGGACGAGCGCAAATTCCTGGTCGATTTCGTCCACCAGTTCACCCAGGTCGACGCGGGCAGGTTCCGCAGAGCCGTCTTCCAGCCGTCGGCAAAGCTCCGCCAGGCGCACCGCACCGAGGTTGCCGCTACTGCCTTTAAAGCTGTGCGCAATCCGCCCCAACGCCTTGGCATCATCGCGCGCCCGGCGCAACGCCTCGACACGTTTTGCGGAGTCGTCAAGGAAGGTATCGAGCAACTTCGGATACTCGCTCTCCATCACTTCCTGCAAACCTGACAACACATCAGGGTCCAGATGAATCTCAGCCACTTGCTCGCTCCTTGATCAAGAATCAGCGGATTATGCCAGAGCCCCCCAGCAAAACTCCACGCACACACAACGCCCACCGTGCGACCAGCGTACATCGCTGCTCAATTGACGCACCAGGCTCAAGCCTCGACCAGACAAACGGTCGACATCCAGCGGCCGTGCCAGCACGTGTTCCACGTCAAAGCCGGCGCCGCTGTCTTCGATGCTCAGCGTCATTTTGCCGCCCATGTCGGTCGGCACCACGTGCACGTGCACACGAATATAACCGCTGCTCAAGTGCGCGAGCCGCTCATTGCGCTGGCGGTAATAGTCGGCAAACCCATGGGCATCACGCTTGAGCTGCGAATCCAAGCCCAGCACGCCGTGCTCCAGCGCGTTGGAATACAGCTCGGCCATCACACTGTAAAGCGCCCCGCTCTGCTCACGCAGGCCGTGGATTTCGAGCAACAGTTGCAGCAAATACGGCAACGGGTTGTACGTTTGAAGCGTGTGCGCGCGAAATTCAAAACTCACCGACCAGTCCAGCGGGCACGACTGGCCACTGTCGGCATACACAGGCTCGGCCGCACGCAACGGCGGGTCGGGCTGCAAAGTGATCTCGACCATGCTGACGTCATCACGCGCTTCACCGCGAAACGCGGCCAGGGCCAGTTCGATGTCTTCGAACAGGTGCCCGGGATCGCGGTTGGCGGCAAATACCTGCTGCAAACGCTCGGCGCCAAACAACTGGTCATTCGCGTCGGCGGTGTCCAGCACACCATCAGAGAGCAAAAATACCCGGTCGCCGAGGGCCATCGGCCAGACTTCAGTGCTGTCATTAAACGCGTCCGCCGACAGCACGCCCAGCGGCAGATGCCGCGACATCAACGGCGTGCGTTTGCCCGTCGCGACGTCGTGCACATAGCCTTCGGGCATGCCGCCGTTCCACACTTCCAGCGCCCTGCGCTGGGTACTCAGGCACAACAGCGTGGCGCAGCAGAACATGTCCACCGGCAGGATGCGCTTGAGCTTGGCGTTCATCTCCCGAAGAATCTGCGCCAGGCCGTAGCCCTTGGCCGTCATGCCGTAGAACACTTCGGCCAGCGGCATGGCACCCACCGCCGCCGGCAGGCCATGCCCGGTGAAATCGCCGAGCAGTACGTGCATGTCACCCGACGGTGTGTACGCCGCCAAAAGCAGGTCGCCGTTGAACAGCGCGTAAGGCGATTGCAGGTAACGAATATTCGGCGCCGCGTTGATGCAACCCGAATGCGCGACCTTGTCGAACACGGCCTTGGCCACCCGCTGCTCATGCAACAGATAATCGTGGTGTTTGGCGATCAGGTCACGCTGCTGCAATACCGTCGCTTGCAGACGGCGCAGGCGGTCCATGGCGTTGATCTTCGCCGCCAAAATCAGCGGGTTATACGGTTTGGGCAAAAAATCATCGCCACCGGCATCCAGGCACTGCGCCAGGGCCGCGCTCTCGCGCAGCGAGGTCAGAAAGATGATCGGCACCAGCGTCTCACCCGCCAGGTGTTTGATTCGACGCGCAGCTTCAAAGCCGTCCATCACCGGCATCAGCGCGTCCATCAACACCAATTGCGGACGCTCGCGGGCAAACAGCTCTACAGCTTGCGCGCCGTGGGTGGCGGTGAGCACCTGATGGCCCTGACGCCGGATGATCGTCGACAGCAACAGCAAATCAGCGGCGCTGTCTTCGGCGATCAGGATCGTCAGTGGTTCAAAAACGGGGGCCAGGGTGCTCAACTGATGTCGAACAATTTATCGAAATTGGAGATGCCGAGGATCTTGCGCACGTCGGGGTTGCTGTTGACCACCATGACTTCGGCTTTGTCGCCGCCGGCGTAATCACGTAACAGCAGGAGCATGCCCAATGCCGAGCTGTCCATGTAGGTGGTTTCTTTCAAGTCGACCACATACAGCTCGGGCGCCTTGTAGAAACGCTCGTAGGCATCACGAAACGTATGGTGGCTGCCAAAATCGAACCTCCCCTTGACCACTATCGTCAACTTCTTCCCATCCGGGGATACTTCTGACTCAACTGACATACGACTGCTTCCTTGTCATTGGCAACGTGCAACAAGGTTTAGCAGGTGATGCGTAAGTGAGCAACATTCAGCATCAAATGTGGGAGGCTTAACTGCGTCTTTGATGTAGCGCTGTGGCCATCGTGGTTTAACGGGGCGCTTCTCAGATCAAAAGCAAGAGCACGGCGGCCTGAAAGCCGACCTGAGTGGTTGAAGCAGATCAAGGGCGGGCTTTGCATACACAGCAGATCTGCTTTTTTTGCTTTCTGTGGGAGGGGGCTTGCTCCCGATAGCAGTTTTACAGTTGATACATGAATTGACTGACCCACCGCCATCGGGAGCAAGCCCCCTCCCACAGTTTGACCACATTCTGCTTGGGGGATTGGGCCGGCTTCGGGTCCTTTCAAAAGTGACCCGCTGTAAGAGCGGAACCGATACAAGCCATAAACTCAATAACGGATATGCACTCAACACCAAAAGCCAAGAACCTGAATAAAATCCAATAAAAACAATAAGTCATTTGTAGTTTGATAGGAGCTGGTTTGCTCCTAAAAAAAGCAAAAGAAGATCCGCGGTGCTGGCTAAAACTGTTCTTGGCGAGGCAGTCGTTGCGATAGCTCATCCAGCAACTTTTGCTCGCGTTTGTCTTCAATCGCCCGCGCTTCGTCGATATAGCGCTGCACCAGTTTGCGCAAACCCTCGACCCGGGCGAACGCCTGCTGCCAGCCCTCACGCGCTTTATCAAGGTTGTTCTGGTGCCAGGCCAGGCTCTGGCGCTGTTGGCCGACGGCGGTTTCCAGCTGGTTGAGAAAGCCCTGGTAACCCATCAGCCATTGGCCCGACACGCCCTTGCTGCCACGGTCGATCCACTGCTGCTGGTACTCACCGCGAAAGCGCTCCAGGTCGCCGAGCTTGCTTTCCGCCAACCGTACCTGGCCCTGAAAGTAACCCAGCCGCTGAACCGCAGCTTTCTCGGCCTTTTCGGCCATGTCCACCACCGGAGCCAAGCGCGACGCACGCGTACTGGCCATACCTTAACCGCCTGGCGCCGGGGCGAAGATCGAGCCCAAGTGCGCTTCGCTTTCGCCCATGCTGATTTTGTCGTTGAGCCCTTGGCGCAGATAGGTCACCAATTGCGGCTGCAAGGCAATCGCCAGGTCAGTCTCACGGTCGCCACCCGCCACGTAGGCGCCAACACTGATCAGGTCGCGGCTCTGCTGATAACGCGACCACAACTGCTTGAATTGCTGCGCCCGGGCCATGTGTTCCGGCGTGACCACCGCGGGCATCACCCGGCTGATCGACGCTTCGATGTCGATGGCCGGGTAGTGCCCCTCCTCCGCCAGGCGCCGCGACAGCACGATGTGCCCGTCGAGTACACCGCGCGCCGAGTCGGCAATCGGGTCTTGCTGGTCGTCGCCTTCGGACAGCACCGTATAAAACGCGGTGATCGAACCACCGCCCGCCTCGGCGTTACCGGCGCGCTCGACCAGCTTGGGCAGCTTGGCAAACACCGACGGCGGATAGCCTTTGGTGGCGGGTGGCTCGCCGATAGCCAGGGCGATTTCCCGCTGGGCCTGGGCGAAACGTGTGAGCGAATCCATCAGCAACAGAACATTCTTGCCCTTGTCGCGAAAATATTCGGCGATACGCGTGCAGTACATGGCGGCGCGCAACCGCATCAGCGGCGCATCGTCGGCTGGCGAGGCCACCACTACCGAGCGTTTGAGGCCTTCTTCGCCGAGGCTGTGCTCAATGAACTCCTTGACCTCGCGGCCCCGTTCACCAATCAGCCCGACCACGATGATGTCGGCTTCGGTAAAGCGCGTCATCATGCCAAGCAATACCGATTTACCCACGCCGGTACCGGCGAACAGGCCCAGACGCTGGCCGCGGCCGACCGTCAATAATCCGTTGATGCTGCGAATACCCACGTCCAGCGGCTGGCTGATGGGGTTACGTTTAAGCGGGTTGATGGTCGGGCCGTCCATCGGCACCCAATCTTCGGCTTTCATGCTGCCCTTGCCGTCCAACGCGCGCCCGGCACCGTCCAACACGCGGCCCAGCATGCTCATGCCCATGGGCAGGCGGCCAGTGTCGGCCAACGGCACCACGCGCGCGCCGGGGGCAATGCCCGCCAGGCTGCCGACCGGCATCAGGAAAATCTTGCTGCCGGAAAAGCCCATCACTTCAGCTTCGACCTGCATCGGGTGGTAGCTGTCGTCGTTGATTACCATGCAACGGCTGCCCATCGCGGCGCGCAGCCCTTCGGCTTCGAGGGTCAGGCCAACCATGCGCAACAGGCGCCCTTCGAGGATCGGCTGGCCGGGCAACACGGTGGCCTCGGCGTAGCTGCTCAGGCGCTTGGCGAAGCTGGTGCGGTCAAGGCGCATCGGTGGCGTCCAGGTCAACGCTCAGGTCGGGTTCGGTCGGGTTAAGGGCCTGCTCGTGCTGTTGGTCGAGCAGCTTGGCCATGATCTGGGTGATGCGCGTTTCAACGGTCGCATCGATGCGGCTGTGTTCGGTCTCGACGCGGCAACCGCCGGGCTGCAGCGACGCGTCTTCGACAATCCGCCAGGTTTCTTCATGGCGCTCACGCAGGGCTTTGACCTGTTCGAAGTCCTGCGGGTTGATGTACAACCGCACATTGCCGACGCCCAGCGGCAATAGCTTGAGGGCTTCGCGCATCACGCTTTCGATTTGGCTGGAATCAAGCACCAGTTCGCGCTGGATGACCTGGCGCGTAATATGCTCGACCAGGCCGACCATGGCTTTTTCGATGGTCGAATCCTGCTCGGCAATCGGCTCGAACAAACTGCCCATCAGGCGCTCCAGGCTGGCCAGCTTGACGCTCAACGCAACCTCGGCTTCCTGGCGGACCTTGAGCGTGGTGCTGCGAAAACCGTCTTTTTCACCCGCCGTAAAGCCTTCGTTGTAGGCCTCCTGGCGGATGCTTTCCAACTCTTCCAGGGTCAGTGGCTGGACTTCGTCCAGCGGCACTTCTTCCATTTCCGCAGGCGGCACTTCAACCGGTTCAGGCTCGGGTTCGGGTTCGGGTTGGTGCGGATCAAAACTGGGCAACGACCAAACGTCGAACCCGCCGACATCCCGCGCACGAATCAGGTCGCTGGGTGCCTCATCTTTGCTCGACATGTGCAGCGCCTTAAATCATTTCTTCGCCGCCCTTCCCGCCGAGAACGATTTCTCCGGCTTCGGCCATACGGCGGGCAATCGTGAGGATTTCCTTCTGGGCGGTTTCCACATCGCTGACGCGCACCGGGCCTTTGGCCTCCAGGTCGTCGCGCAACAGTTCGGAAGCACGCTTGGACATGTTCTTGAAGATCTTCTCTTTGACGCCTTCGTCGGAGCCCTTGAGTGCGAGTACCAGCACATCGGAGGAGACCTCGCGCAGCAACGCCTGAATGCCACGGTCGTCGACATCGGAGAGGTTGTTGAACACGAACATGAGGTCTTCGATCTGGCCGGACAGCGTGTCGTCGATCTCGCGGATCGAGTCCATCAGTTGGCCTTCGACCGAGCTGTCGAGGAAGTTCATGATGTCGGCCGCGCGCTTGATACCACCCAAGGTAGTACGCGAGGCATTCGAATTGCCCGAGAACTGCTTCTCGAGAATCGTATTGAGTTCTTTCAGCGCCGCTGGCTGCACAGTGTTCAGCGACGACACGCGCAGAATGATGTCGAGGCGCACTTTATGGTCGAAATGGCCAAGCACTTCGCCCGCCTGGTCAGGGTCGAGGTAGGCCACCACGATGGCCTGGATCTGCGGGTGCTCGTAGCGGATCACGTCCGCCACGGCGCGCGGCTCCATCCATTTAAGGCTGTCGAGGCCGCTGGTGTTGCCACCCAGCAGGATACGGTCGATCAGGCCATTGGCTTTGTCTTCGCCCAACGCAGACGTCAGCATTTTGCGGATATAGCTGTCGGAGCCGACACCCAGGCTGGTCTGGTCGCCGACGATCTCGACGAACTCGCTCATCACCTGTTCGACTTGCTCGCGGTGCACATTGCGCATTTGCGCCATGGCCACGCCCACTCGCTGAACCTCTTTGGGGCCCATGTGGCGCAGCACTTGTGCGGCGTCGGTTTCACCCAGGGACAGCAGCAATACTGCGGCTTTATCGACCTTGGTGAGTTTGGCAACAGCGGCTCGACTATCACTCATCTGCGTTAATCCACTCTTTCACGACCTGAGCCACACGGCCCGGGTCTTCTGCCACCAGACTTTTGATTGCGTTCAACTGAGCGTCGTAACCTTCGCTCGGGCTAGGCAACAAAATGCTTTGCGGGCCACCGAGGCTGACACGGTCGTTGGCCAATTCGCCATCCAGGCCGCCCATGCCACCCAACTCCACGTCGCTGCCTGCCAGTGCAAGCTGCTTTTTGCCGTTGCCGGTGATGTTGTTCAGCACCGGGCGCAGCACGCCGAACACCAGCACCAAAATAAACAATACACCCAAAACTTGCTTGACGATGTCCCAGAACCACGGCTGCGTGTAGAACGCCGCTTCGGCGATCACTTCACCACGCTCGGCGGAGAACGGCATGTTGATCACACTGACGCTGTCGCCACGGCTGGCGTCAAAACCGACCGCGTCCTGCACCAGACGCGTGAAGCGCGCCAATTCATCGGCGGTCCACGGCGCACGGGTGACAGCCCCGTCAGCAGCGTTGACCTTGACCTGGTCATCGACCACCACCGACACCGACAGGCGATTGATACGGCCCTGTTGTTGCTTGGTGTGGCTGATGGAACGGTCGAGTTCGAAGTTCTTGGTCGACTGGTTACGCTTGTCTGCCGGGTACGGCGCAAGCATCGGCTGGCCGGTGGCCGGGTCCATAATCTGCTGGCCGTTGGCGTCGAGCAATGGCTGGCCAGCGGCAATAGCACCTGCGGTCGCGGCGGCGCCACCGGTGGTTTGCGGGGCGGTGGCCGGCGCTGGCGGCTGGTTGCTCAACGCACCCGGTACGCCTTGCGGGCCACTGCTGGCAGTGCGTTGTTCGCTGGTCGACTGTTCGCTGCGCAGGGCTGGCTGGTCCGGGTTGAACTGCTCGGACGTTGACTCGACGGCGCTGAAATCCACGTCGGCAGACACTTCAGCTTTGTAGCGGTCGTTGCCCAATACCGGCTGCAGAATGTTGTGCACGCGTTGGGTGAGCATGCTTTCCATGCGGCGGCTGTAGTCGAACTGCTTGCCGGCTTGGGTCAGTGCCGAATTTTCGGCCATGTCCGAGAGCAGGTTGCCCTTCTGGTCGACCACGGTGATTTGCGACTTGCTCAACTCGGGGACGCTGGTCGCCACCAGGTTGATGATAGCCAACACCTGACCAGGCTCCAACGAGCGGCCGGAGAACAATTCGACCAACACCGAGGCACTTGGCTTGCGTTCATCACGCACGAACACCGAGCTTTTCGGAATCGCCAAGTGCACGCGGGCGCCCTTGACGTTGTTCAGGCTCGAAATAGTGCGCGCCAGTTCGCCTTCCAGGCCACGACGATAGCGCGTGGCTTCCATGAACTGGCTGGTACCGAGCCCCTGGTCCTTGTCGAGAATTTCAAAACCGATATTGCTGTCGGACGGTGTCACGCCAGCGGCGGCGAGTTTCATCCGCGCACGCGCCACGTCATCGGCCTTGACCAGCAACGCACCGGAGTTAGGCTCCACGGTGTAGGCGATGTCGGCGGCGGCGAGGGTTTCCATGATCTGCTTGGAATCCATGCCCGCCAGGCTGCCATACAGTGGGCGGTAATCAGGTTGCTGCGACCACAGCACCACGGCAAAACCAATCGCCACGCTGGCAGCCAGGCCGACCATAAGGCCGACCTGACGCAACATGGTCATTTCGGAAAGGTTTTCCAGGAACGACAGCCCAAACAGCGGCGGCTTGCCGTCTGCTTTGGCGGGAGGGTTATCCACGACTGCTTCTGCCATGACTTAAATCTCGTCCTTAAACCGGCATCTGCATGATGTCTTGATACGCCTGAACCAGCTTGTTACGCACTTGGGTCAGGGCTTGAAAAGAAACGCTGGCCTTTTGCGACGCGACCATCACGTCGGTGAGGTCCACGCCGCTTTTACCAATTTCAAAGGCGGTCGACAGCTGATTCGAGGCTTGCTGGGTATCACTGACCTTATTGACGGCCTGACCGAGCATGTCGGCAAAACTGCTTTGGCCCAACGCTGGCGCTGGGGCGACGGATTTCGGTTGAGCCATGGCATCCATTTGCATGGAGCGCATATCCAACATTAACCGATTGAACTCAATACCTTGGCTCATGACCTTTTCTCTCCGACGACCTGCAATTTTTTGACACTACGCAGCGATTACTAAGGGAGGTAGCAACAAGGGTGCCAGCTCTGTAGCAACTCGTAAGAAAAGGCGACAAACCTTATCGGCGTTGTTACTGGTCAGGTTGCGAAAAGGTACGCTTCCACGTCCATTCCAGCGTCGCGCATCTGCGCCAGCTTGTAGCGCAGGGTGCGCGGGCTGATGCCCAGGCGCTCGGCGGCTTCTTTGCGGCGGCCGCGCTCGGCACGCAGGGTGTCGATGATCATCTGGAATTCGCGGCGGCGCAGATCGTCGCCCAAGGCACCGCCGGACTCGGCTTCAGTGGCCACCACCGGCGCCGGCGCCAGGCTCGGCAACGGCGCAGCGCCATTGCCCATGGCCAGGCAGAAGTCTTGAGGCTGAATCAGCCCACCCTGTTGCAGTATGAGCGCACGCTGGATGGCGTTATCCAGCTCGCGCACATTGCCAGGCCACGGGTAGCTGATCAGGCACGCCTGAGCCTCGGCCGACAGCCGCGCCTGGGCGTGCTTCATTTTTTTGACGTGGTTGTTCAGCAGGCGCTCGGCCAGCGGAATAATGTCTGCCGGGCGCTCGCGCAACGGCCGCCACGCCAGCGGAAACACCGAGAGCCGGTAGAACAAGTCCTCTCGAAAGCGCCCCGCCGCCACTTCGCCCGCCAAGTCGCGGTTGGTGGTGGCGACCACGCGAATGTCCAGCTGGATCGGCTTGCGCGCACCCACGCGCTCGACTTCGCGCTCCTGCAACACCCGCAGCAACTTGGCTTGCAGGCCCAGCGGCATTTCAGAGATTTCGTCGAGCAGGATAGTCCCGCCGTCCGCCTGTTCGAACTTGCCCGCCTGGGCCGCGATGGCGCCGGTGAACGAGCCCTTTTCATGGCCGAACAAGGTGGCTTCCAGCATGTTGTCGGGGATCGCCGCGCAGTTGATCGCGATAAACGGTTGTTTGGCGCGGTTCGATTGCTGATGGATATACCGCGCCAGCACTTCTTTACCGGTGCCCGACTCGCCGGAAATCAGCACAGTGGAATCGCTGCGCGCCACGCGGGCCGCCAGTTCGAGCAATTGTGCGCTGGCCTTTTCGAAGGCAATCGGGCCTTCGCCATCGGCCGCCGAAACCACGCCGAGGGCGTGCCGGGCAACCAGTTCAATCAAGGCTTTGGGTTCGAACGGTTTAACCAGGTAATCCGCTGCCCCCTGGCGCATGGCGTCCACCGCCCGCTCCACGGCGCCATGCGCGGTCATCAGCAACACCGGCAGTTGCGGCTGACGCGCACGCAGCAGGCCGAGTAACTGGTGGCCGTCCATGCCGGGCATGTTCACGTCGCTGACGACCAGGCTGAAAGGCTCTTGCTCAACCGCTTCCAGGGCCTCCTCGGCAGAACCGACCGCGCGGTAGTCATGGCCCGCCAACAGCAGCGTGTCAGCCAATGCTTCACGCAGGGCGCGATCGTCTTCCACCAACAAAACCTTGATAGCCATGTATCTTTTACTCCGCGCTCGCCGCGCCAGAAAACAGCGGCAAGGTCATCAATGCACAGGTGCCACGCCCCAACCGGGAATGCAGTTGCAATTCTCCCTGATGCGCACGCGCCACCGCCTTGACCACGGTCAGGCCGAGGCCAGTACCGTTGGTTTTGGTGGTGAAAAACGGTTCGCCCAAGCGCCGCAGCACCGCAGGCTCGATGCCGCTGCCGCTGTCGCTGATGCACAGGCGCAGGGTCTGCTCGCGGCGGTAGACATGCACCTTGAGCCGCGCGCCCGGCCCGCTGGCCTGGGTGGCGTTTTCAATCAGGTTGAGCAACGCGCCGACCAGCGTGTCGCGGTTGCACAACAGCTCGCCGAGGTGGCTGTCGCACTGCCAGCGCACGCTCACATCCTGGATATGCGTGGCCGCCGCCGCTTGCAGCGCCTGCATCAGCTCAGCCGGGGTGATGCGGTCGGTCAGCGGCAATTCGCCGCGGGCAAACACCAGCATGTCGCGCACCTGGTGCTCCAACTCATGCAGGCGTTCCTTGAGCCGACCGGCAAAGCGCTGGTGCGTCGCCGCCGGCAACTGCTCGTCAGTCAAATGACTGGCGTAGATCAATGCCGCCGACAACGGCGTACGAATCTGATGCGCCAAAGAAGCGACCATCCGGCCTAACGACGATAAGCGCTCATGCCGCGCCAATTGGTCTTGCAGGTGGCGGGTTTCCGTCAGGTCGTTGAGCAGCACCAGTTGGCCGGGCTCGGCGTCAAGGGAACGGGTGGCGATCGACAGACGGCGGCCGTCCTTAAGGGAGATCTCGTGCCCGTCGTCCTCTCGCGGCGCAAAGCAACGCGTGATCACGTGGCGCCACAGCTCGCCTTCAAGCGGTTCGCCGAGCAAGTCGCGCGCGGCCGGGTTGGCTTCGCGAACCCGGCCCATTTCATCAATAACAATGACGCCACCGGGCAACAGGTCGAGCAGGTTTTGCAGACGGTTGGCCAGGCGCTCTTTCTCGGCCAGCTCTTGCATGCGCTGGGCACTGACCACCGCCAGCTCGCCTTTAAGCTCGGAAACCCGGGCTTCAAGCAAGCTGTAGGAGTCAGTCAGTTGGCTGGAGATGTGATTGAACTGCGAGAACGCCTGCTCAAGGCCATGCGGGCTGAGCTGCTCTACAGTCGGAACAGGCCCCAAAATATCAGGGGCCGAAGATAGATGGGCGGCGTGGGGCATCATGCTTCTCGCTTGGCTGACCGTCAGTTAAACGGAACGTTACGAGGGCTGTAGCAATACCCGTGCCTAAAAAAAACGGCTTATATTTCAGTCGGTTGAAAAACAGGCGTCAATCATCCGCCTGTTCATCACCTTCGCGACGGCTCATACCGTACTTGCGCATCTTCTCAACCAGCGTGGTTCGACGGATGCGCAAGCGCTCTGCGGCACGCGCCACGATACCGTTGGCATCGTCCAGCGCCTGCTGAATCAGGCCTTGTTCCAGGCTACCGAGGTAGTCTTTCAAGTCCAGGCCTTCGGGGGGCAGCATGGCGGTTGAACCAAAGTCCGGCGTATTGCCGTTAATCGCCACACGCTCTTCCAGGTCACTGCGCAGGCTGTCGACCAATTGCTCGTCTTCGTCGTCGACGTAGCGGAATTTCTTCGGCAACTCGACCACGCCGATCACCCCGTACGGGTGCATGATCGCCATGCGCTCTACAAGGTTGGCCAGTTCACGCACGTTGCCCGGCCAGCCGTGGCGGCACAGGGACATGATTGCCGCCGAATTGAAACGAATCGAGCCGCGCTTTTCGTGTTCCATGCGCGAAATCAGTTCGTTCATCAGCAACGGGATGTCTTCGACGCGCTCACGCAGCGGGGCCATCTCGATCGGGAATACGTTGAGGCGGTAGTACAAGTCTTCGCGAAAGCTGCCCACCTCGATCATGCTTTCGAGGTTCTTGTGCGTGGCAGCGATGATGCGCACGTCAACGCTCTGGGTCTTGTTGCTGCCCACGCGCTCAAACGTGCGTTCCTGCAAGACGCGCAGCAATTTGACCTGCATCGGCAGCGGCATGTCGCCGATTTCGTCGAGGAACAGCGTGCCGCCGTTGGCCAGCTCAAAACGCCCGGCACGGCTGGTGATCGCGCCGGTGAAGGCGCCCTTCTCGTGGCCGAACAGTTCGCTTTCGAGCAGCTCTGCCGGGATCGCCCCGCAGTTGACCGGCACAAACGGCCCGTCGCGACGCTTGGAGTGATAATGCAGGTTGCGCGCGACCACTTCCTTGCCGGTGCCGGATTCGCCGAGGATCAGCACGCTGGCGTCGGTATCGGCCACTTGCTGCATCATCTGGCGCACGTGCTGGATCGCACGGCTGGTGCCGACGAGGCTGCGGAACAAATTGGGTTCGCGGTGACGGCCACGCTCACGGGCCTGATCGTACATCTCGCGATAGACCTGGGCGCGGTGCAGGGAGTCGAGCAATTTGCTGTAGCTGGGCGGCATTTCCAGGGTGGAAAGCACGCGACGGCGCTGGTCTTCCGGCAGGTCGACAGAAGAAATATCGCCCATTAGCAACACGGGAAGGAACTCATCCCAGGTTGACAGTGTCTTTAACAAGCCCAAAACGGCGCCAGGAGCGTTTACAGTCCCGATCAGTACACAAATGACTTCACGGCTCGATGACAACGAGCTGACAGCCTGCTGCCAGTCCTGGCTGCCGCAGGGCAAATTTTCTTCGCCAAGAAAATTCAAAATCACCGCTAAATCACGGCGGCGGACGCTATCGTCATCGATCAGCAGAATTTTGGTTTCACGCCACATGCAATAGCAACTTCCCTAGTAAAACTTCCTGCCCGGTGTCAGGGCAATCGAGACGGCTGTAGGACTTCTTAATCTATAGACGCCTGAAATCTGAAAACAACACTAGTTAAGTCAAAAACTCTGGCACAGTCAAATATATGACGCGCCGATCGGTTTAACCGTGCCCGTTCAACCGAACAGATGGTAAACCTTTGACGCACTTTTCGCTTGGTTGATCTGCGACATCTCTTCGAAAATCGCCTGGCGCTCGCCCGTCGTCACTTCCAGCAGTTGCTGATACACCGCCAGCAAACTTTCCAGCTTCTCGCGCAGCGCACCCTCGTCTACCGGCGCTTCGCTGAGCACGTCTTCGATCACGTTGCGGCAACCCAGGTCCAGTTCGCCGATAGCGTCCCAGTTGCGTTGCGCGAGCGCGCCGATCAGCGCTTCACGGGTTTCATCAATGCGTTGCAGTGCGTGGCTCATGACGGGTTCCTCAAGGCCTGCGGCCTTTATTATTGTGCGGCGCCTTGGGGGGAAGCGATAGCATCCCAACCTTGTTTTACGGTAATCATCAAACGCGCGACTTCGTCGATCATGTCGGCATCGTTGTGCAGGTTAGCTTCCATTAAGCGGTTGGTCATGTACACGTAGAGGTTTTCCAACTGGTGCACATACGCCTTATCGTCGCTTTTTTCGGCGTTGAGACCGTCGCGCAGGCCGATCACGATGTCGGTGGCCTTGCCCAGCATCAGGCCTTTCTGAGCGATGTCACCACGCGCCAGTGCACCTTTGGCCTGAGCCATACGGTCCAGCCCACCTTCCATCAGCATCTGCACCAGCCGATGCGGGCTGGCCTCAGAGATCTGGGCGTGGGAATTGACCTTTTGGTACTGGCGAAGGGCTCTCATGGCGTTCATATTTCTACCTCGTGACCGGCGACAACGTAAAAGATTCTAGTAACCTTTATGTCGACGGTATCGCACAAAACTTTAATGGTTTGAACCTCAAAAAAAAGCCCAGGCCAATGGCCCGGGCTTTTTTACACGCGCTCAATCAGCTGTTTTTGTCATTGTTCAAGGCATTGAGGGTGCCAAGAATGTTACTGCTCTGTTGACGCAAGCTTGCCACCAGGGAGTCCATGGAAGCGTACTTGCTGGTCAAACTGGTCTGCAATGCCGCGCTGCGTTCGTCCAGCGCAGACTGCTGCTTGCTCAGGTCTGTGAGGCTTTCAGACAGCGACGCCGAACGGGTGGCAAAAATGCCGGTACTCGGCTTGGCATAGTCGTCCGTTGCCGCCGTCATGCGCGCCAACAAACCGGTCTTGCCAGTGAAAATACTGGTGATGTCCGCGGCATTGGTCAGCGCCGCAGCGCCCCACTTCTTATCGTCAATGGTCAGCAAGCCTGTGCTCTGGTCAGTGCTGATACCAAACTGCGCCAGCGACTTCAGGGTACCGCTACCGGACAACGCATTAAACTCATTGCGCAGGGCCGACTGCAACGTGCGCAGGGTCGGATCACCGGTCAGCGTCGCGGCTACGGAGTTACCCGAGGCATCCTTGGTCACAGCGGTTTCGGTGTTCATCGCTTTGAGCAGGGCGTTGTAGGTATCGACAAAGCCCTTGACCCCAGACTTCAAGGCGGTGGTACTGGTGCTGACTGAAATAGTCACGGCCGTACGCTTCGGGTTTTCAGTTTGATCATTGGTGGTAACTGTCGGCGATACCGTCAACAACTTGATGCTGATGCCACTCACCGCATCGGCGATGTTGTTGGTCTTCGACTCAGCAGCAATCCCGTCAATCGTGTACTTGGCGTTCTGCGGCGGGCTGACCACCGTATAGCCTGTATCAATCCCGGAGTTGCCCGACATTGTGATGTCCGAACCCACACCACCGTTTGTCGAGGTAAGGATCAGCCGTGAACCGCTGGAGTCGGTCAGGATGTTGGCACTGAGCCCGGCAGTGGAGAACTGCGAGTTGATCGAGTCACGCACCTGCTGAAGCGTCGCGTTAGGCGGTACGCTCAGGTCGTAATTCTTGCCCGACTGGCTCATTGTCAGCGTGGTTGCTGTCGTCGTTTTATTCACAACCGTGGTCTGGCCAGCCGCAAAACTGACAGTCGACAGTTTGGAGGGCGTGGCCAACTGGTTGACCACCAGCGAGAACGAGCCGTTGGACGCACCGGCACCGGCCGTCATGGTCGCCACGGCCTCATTGGACGAGGTGCCGGTCAAGCCACTGAAGCTATTGTCGGTACCCATCGTGGTAAGGGCACCGCGAAACGCGTCCAATGCCGCCTGAATTTTGCCGATCGACGACAGCGTGGTGGTCGCTTTTTGCGACTGGCTGTTGATTTGCAGCTGCTTGGGCGCTTTATCAGCATTCACCAGGGATGTCACAATCGACTGGGTATCGATACCCGAACCGACACCGCTAACCGTTGTACCCGCCATCATCTTTCTCCTTATCAGGCGCTGCCGTTATCTTGACGAACACCCGTTCAAGACAAACCAGCAACACGTTTCATGCCAGCTCAGGCCTGTTCGTCAAACAACATATGACTGGCGCTCGCCAGGTTCTGTGCCAACTTCAGGGCCGTCTCTGAGGGAATCTGGCGAATAACTTCACCGCTGTCAGTGGCAATCACTTTGACGACCACCTGATGGGTGGAGTCATCAATCGAAAAATCCAGCTGACGCTGGTTCGCTTGTACGAATTCTCGCATGTCGGTGACCGCTTTTTCCAGATCCGCCCGTGCAGGCTCTCCCTGGGAAGGCGTGGTCGCCTCGACTTTGCTTTTGTCTTTATCAGCAACCACCGGGGCAGCTGCGCTTTGAGGTGCAACCGGCGGATAAGACTGGTTCAGCTTTACACTCATGTCCATGTCCAATCTCCTCAACAACCGAAAAGACGAAAAGGGCACGTAAACGCGCCCTTCCGTCCGTTACTCAGCGCCGTTATTACTGAAGCAGCTTCAGTACAGCGGATGGCAGTTGGTTGGCTTGCGACAGGATCGCAGTAGAAGCCGACTGCAGGGTTTGTTGCTTGGTCAGCTCCGCTGTTTCAGCAGCGAAGTCAGTGTCCATGATGGTCGAACGTGCAGCGGTGGAGTTCTTCTGAATGTTGGTCAGGTTGTCTACAGTAGTTGCCAGACGGTTCTGCACAGCACCCAGGCCCGAACGGCTGCTGTCGATGCCGCTGATAGCGCCGTCGATTACCGCGATAGCGGCCTGTGCGTTGAAAGCACTGGTCACGTCGGTCGAAGCAACAGTGGTCTTGGTCGAGGCAATGGTAGTCACACCAGTGCCAGCGAACAGGCCAGTTACGCCGGCGCCGTTCAACGAGTAGCCTTTGGAAGAGTCCAGGTCGACTGCACCAGTAGCGATCAGGCCGTCGGCCACAGCAACAGCAGCACCGTAAACGCCCTTGCCATCTTTGGTTGCAACAGTGATCGAGCCAGCATCGGTCGAAGCGCTGAAACCAATGTTCTCACCTGTATCGGACTTAACCGACAGAGTGCCTTTGGATTCGTCGAAGTTAACGCTGATGCCGAGCTTGGCAGCGTTGGACTTCAACTGGTCAGCCAGGTTGGCAGTGTTGGTTACGCCGGTGAACGTGGTGGCCTGGCCACCAATGGTCATGGTGAACGAAGCCGGGGTAGTTGCCGCGGCAGCGCCGACGGTGAACTGAGCTTCAGTGCTGGCGGTAGCCGACAGGCCGCCTACAGCGCCGGTCAATTGGCTGGCGATGGTTTTGGCCGAAGCACCTGCTGCTACAGTGATGCTGGCAGACTGGCCGTTGCCGGTCACGCCGATCACGCCGCCTGCAACACCGGTGGTGCTAGGTGCAACGCCGACGCTTTTGATCTGCTGCGAACCAATGTTGTTGGCTGCAACGTTGTCCAGGCTCAGGTTGATGGTTTCGTTGGCGTTGGCGCCGACCTGAATGGACTTGGTACCGTACGAACCGTCGAGCAGCTTTTGGCCGCCGAAGGTGGTGGTCTGGGAGATACGGGTCAGTTCCGAAGTCAGCGCCTGGTATTCGTCATTGTTCGAAGTACGGTCGGCGTCGCTCAGGGAACCGGTGGCCGAAGACAGGGCCAGGGTACGCATTTTTTGCAGAATGTCGGTCGAAGCCTGCATTGCGCCTTCAGCGGTTTGCGCAATGGAGGTACCATTGTTGGCGTTCTTGATCGCTTGGCCCAGGCCGTTGACTTGGCTGGTGATACGGTCGCCTTGTTGCAGAGCCGACGCGCCGTCTTTGGCACTGTTGATCTGCACGCCAGTGGACAGGCGCTGCATGGAGGTTTGCAGGGAGCTGGCAGCTTTGTTCAGGCCAACCTGGGTAGTGATGGAAGCAATGTTGGTGTTTACTGTTAAAGCCATGACGAAATCCTCGTGGGTTGTGTACTGCGGCTTCCGGCCCTGGCAACCGCCGGGTGTGGCCTGAGAACCTACGTAATAGTTATCGTCGTGAAAGCAGGTTGCTTGAGGGTTTTTTTGATTTTTTTTACTAGCAACAGGCCATCCCTTGTAATTCAAGGCCTTGCACCACCTCAAAACCGCGCAGCGCTTGGTTTTTCTGGCGCCAAATAAAAAACGCCCATGGCCTTTAGGCCATGGGCGTTTTTTTGTAGCGCGTCTTTAAGGCGTCACGGGCGATGCAGGATCGCCGAGCCCCAGGACAAACCCACCCCGAAACCACTGATCGCTACGCGCTTCCACGTAGAGTCGAGCATGTGCTTTTCCAGCAGCAGCGGAATGCTCGATGACACGGTATTACCGGTTTCGACCATGTCCTTGATGAACTTGTCTACGGGCGCGTCTTCGAACCGGCGGGCCACCGCGTCGACAATCGCGGCACTGCCTTGGTGAATGCAGAATGCGTCGATGTCGTCCGCCTTAAGCTGCGATTCGTTGAGCAGCTCGTGCAAATGCGCCGGCACCTTGAGCAAGGCGAAGTTGAACACTTGGCGGCCGTTCATGAAAAACACACCGTCACTGACCTTCAGGTGCGGCGCGCCGGAACCGTCAGTGCCGAACTTCGACTTGCCGAGCAACCACGGCGCGTCTTCGCCCATCCAGGTGGCCGTGGCGGCATCGCCAAAAAGCATGGTGGTATTGCGATCTTCCGGGTCGACGATCTTCGAATACGGGTCGGCGGTGATCAGCAGGCCGTTTTTCAGGCCGGTGGCTTCCATGAAGCCCTTCATCGCGTAAATACCGTAGACGTAGCCCGAGCAGCCCAGGGAAATATCGAACGCCGCTACGTGAGTCGGCAGGCCGAGCTTGTCCTGGACGATGGCTGCGGTATGCGGCAACCCTTCTTCGTCGCCATTTTGGGTGACCACGATCAACGCGTCGATTGACTCGCGCTTAAGCTGCGGGTTATTGGCGAACAAGGCATTCACCGCCTCCACGCAGAGATCGGAGGTTTCCTGCGTGGCATCCTTGCGCGGCAGGAACGCCGAACCGATCTTGCCAATGATGAAATCTTCATCCTTGGCGAATTTGGCACCCTGGGCGTAGTTATCGATCCCGTCTGCCGGCACGTAACTGGCGATGCTTTTTATGCCAATCATTGTGGCTTCCCAATACTAAATAGCTGGAGAACACCCCGCGATGCATATCGGGGGGTGCTGACAATAAAGGGGATAACCCCGCAAAAACCCGTCGAAAACCGCCTTTCTAGCCTGACGGCAGGCCGCCACAAAGACCTTGGCGACGACCTATCCTTTTCACACGATACAGTGAAGATGCGCGGTATGACTCACAGGTCACTCAATTTTGTACGCTTTGTGCGAAACCGATGCTTACACATACGCCAAAAACGAAAACGGCCCACCCCAGTTCGAGGTGAGCCGCTGGCTCGGCGCCGATCAATTACATCTTGTTGAACAGGCTCAACTGAGAGATTTTCACGAACGCCAGTTGCGAGGCTTGCAGCATGGTTTGCTGCAACGTGAGGTTGATCGCCGCCTGCGCCGTATCGACGTTGCCCAGGTCACTCATGGTGGTGGTGTTGGCCAAACCGATGCTGGTGTTCTCACTGGACTGTATATCCAGCGCATTTTGCCGCGCACCGACGGAGCCACGCACGTTGTCGACTTGGGAGCGCGAGTTCGCCAAGTTACCGACCGACGCATCCAAGACATCCTTGAGCTTGATGGTCGCCGTCGGATTACCGTCAGACGGCTGCTCCAGGGCGTGGCGCAGCTGACTCAGGGTATCCAATGCATTTTGGGTTTTCTGCGTGCTCGCACCGACGGCAAACTGGTCGCCGGTCTGCGGCGTGCCGTTGACATTAAAGGTCACCCCGGCCGCCGTGACGGTTGTACCGCCACCGGTGTCGCCACTGGCAATCGCCTTGCTGTTGGCGCTGTAAGGCTGGCTGAACACCTGATACGCCGTTGCGCTGGTAAATTTGATCAGCGCCCCGCTGTTGTTCGGGAAGGTACTGGCGTAATCGGCCTGGTTCGTCACGCTGGCGCCGGTCAGTTGCGCCGTCGAGGTGTTGCTCGGCGTACGCGAAATGCTGAAGGTGTCGGGCTTGCTTTGCAGGCTGAATGCACGGTCCTTGACCAGCGCATCAGAGTCGGCACCCGGCGCGGTTTCCCCAAGGTTCAGCGTAATATCAAACTTGACCCCGCGCAGGCTCACACTGGAGCTGCCTTCTTTGGTCGAATCGAACGTACCGTTACCCGACACCTCGGAGGTGACATCGACGTTGTTCTTGTCCAGCACCGTGTATTGCGTGCTGCTGGTGAAGGTCAGCTTGTAAGGCTGGCCATCGGCAAATTTGTTGGTGTAATCAGGGCCGGACGTCACTAACCCGGCAGACATCGACACCTTGCCGTCATTCACCGTCGGCGGTATCACTACTGCCTGGGTGCGGCTCGAATTCACCGCGCCTTCAAGAATGCTCTTGCCGGTATCACCGGCACTCACCCTCAGCGTGTCGGAAACCTGCAGGCTCAGCGGGGTTTCATCGCCCTGATAACTGTAGGTGCCGTCGTTGTTGCGGCTGTAGGGCGGGGTTTGGGTATTCGACCCGGCGAACAGATAATTGCCGGCGGAGTCTTTGCTGTTGAGCAAACCAAACACCTGGTTCTCAATGGCCCCCACTTCGCTGGCAATCGAGGTGCGGTCCGCATCGCTGATCGAGCCACCGGCGCGCAGCGCCAACTCACTGGCGCGCTGCAGTGCATCGTTGATCGAGCTCAGCACGCTTTCTTCGTTGGTCAGGGAGTTTTTCAAGCTGGTGATGTTGCCGTTGAACTGGCCCAGCATGTCTTTCTGCTGTTGCAGCATCAGCAAACGTGCCGCCGCGACCGGATCATCCGAAGCGGTTTGCACGCGTATGCCGGACGAAGCCTGATCCTGGGCCTGCACCACGCTGGAATAGTTCTCTTGATACTTGGCGGTACTGGTTTCGAAATACTGCTGTGTAGAAATGCGCATCGCACCAGACTCCCTTAAAGACTATTGATCAGCGTGCTGAAGGTTTCTTGCGCGGCTTTGATGATCTGAGACGACGCAGTGTAGTACTGCTGGAACCTGATCATGTTACTCGCCTCTTCGTCGAGGTTGACCTGCGACACCGAGTTGCGCGCGGTTTTGTTGGCCGTCAACACCGCGTTGGTCGCCGTGGTATCGGTAATCGCCGCCGCGGCTTTGGCACCCACGGTCGACACCAGGCGGCTGTTCGCCGACACCAGGCTCACCCCGCCACCGCTGCCGTCTGCCAGACCGACCGTGGCCTTGGTCTGCAAATTCAGCAGTTGCTGAGCGTTGCGGTTGTCGGACACGCCTGACGCATTGAACGAGAAACTGGTGCTGTCGTCTGCCGCCGGCGAGCCACCGACGGCGGTATCAAAACTGAAGCTCTTGGCCGGGCTGACCAATGCGCCGCTGGCATCACGCATCGGCACGCTGATAGTGATGTTGTTGCTTTGGCCGCGCACGATGCTGCCAGTGCCAATCGAGGCGCCCTGCGCATCGCTGATCGTGTAGGTCTGCGTGCCATCCGCCGCCGGCTTGCCAAACACCATTTTTACCGGCATCGAATTCTCGATCCCGGCGCGCAATTGGGCCGTATCGGTACCGCCATGGATGTCGATCGGCAGGGTCAGCGTCGGCGGCGTAAACGTGCCGGTGCCCTGGTTGCTCTTGCCGCTTTCACCGAGCAACGGCCCGGCAAACCCGAGTTTGTTGGCATCGGTAAGGTCGGTGCCGATGCTGCTGGCGCCATTCGCGGTCGGGCTGACCTTGAAGCTGTCGCCCGCAGCGATTGGCCCGTTGCCGTCCAGGGTCAGGGAAAAACCGTCCATCACCGGCGGCGGCGTAGTGCTGGTGTCGAACGCGCCCATGGCCTTGCCGTCGGAGCGCTGCACGGTGTATTGGCTGGCGCTGGTGAAGGTGACCTTGTAGTCGTAGGTCGACAGCTTGCTGGTGTCTTTGATCGTGACGTTCAAGTTGCCTGCGCCGGTGCTGTTGCTCGCCGAGCCCTGGCTACGCTGCGCGATGGCCGCCGCACTGTTGATGTCTTTGAACAGCGAGGAACCGAAGTCGCCGTTCAAGTCCAGGCCCTGGCCCAACTGACTGTTGACCGTGTCGGCGGTGGCAATCGCAATACGGCCCAGGTCATTGATGGCCGGCATCAACGCGTCGCTGCGATAACGCAACAGGCCGCCGATGCTGCCGCCGGTGAGTACGTTGCCGAGGTCTACGGCGGTGCCGCCGCCCACATTCAACTGAATGGTGTTCAGGCTGCCGTCGCTTTTACTCGGCACTGCGGAAATCGTGTTGGACTGATCACCGAGCACCAGCGACTGGCCGGTGCCGGTGCTGACGCTGAACACACCGTTTTTTTCACTGGCGGTCACGCCCACCAGCTCATTCAGTGAGCGCACCGCTTCGGTACGTGCATCCAGCAGGCTGGCCGGCGACGTGTTGCTCGCACCCTGCGCCTGAGTGATTTGCTTGTTGAGCGAGGCGATAGAAGACGTCAGTTGGTTGACCTGATCACTCATGGTCTTCAACTGGCCGTTGATCGTGTCTTTTTGCTGGTTCAACTGCGTGGAGATTGAGTTGAAGCGGTTGCTCAACGTCTGCGCGCTGGTCAGCAATACTTGCCGGGCAGACACGTCACTGGGGGTGGCCGCTGCCGTCTGTACCGCAGCAAAAAACGCGCTGAGCACCGAGGACATGCCGGTGGTCTTGTCTGACAGGGTTTTGTCGACGGCGCTGACCTGATCCGAGTAAGCCTTGGCGTCGCTGTTGAGCGAGGTGCTGTTCTGGTAGGCCGCGTCGAGAAAATCGTTATAAACGCGGCGCACATCCGCCAAGGTGGTGCCGCTGCCGATGTATACGCCATCAAAGGGGTTCGAAGCGCCCGCATTCTGGGTGGTCTGCTGACGCGAGTAGCCCGAGGTGTTGACGTTCGCGATGTTGTTACTCACGACCGACAACGACCCTTGAGCGGCATTCAGCCCCGACATCCCTATATTGAGCAAACTCATGGTTCAGACCTTATAAATGAGTGGTTGCGCCCGCGGCAGCGTAATTCTGGTAACTGTCCATCGTTTTGGCGATCTGCGAAATCTTGTTGGCGTAGTTCGGGTCAGTGGCATATCCGGCTTTTTGCAATTCACGCACAAACTGTTCCGGGTTATCGGCAGATTTCACAACTTCTTTATAGCGATCATTGCTTTGCAGCAAGGTCACGAGGTCGTGGAAGCTGTCCTGGTAAGAGTCATAGGAGCGGAACTGCGCCGTTTCCTTGACCATCGAACCATCGCGAAACTCGCTGGTAATCGCACGGGCCTGACCGCCCTGCCAACTCTGGCCGGCCTTGATGCCGAACAGGTTGTGGCTGCTGCTGCCGTCTTGGGCACGCATCACCGATTTACCCCAACCGGTTTCCAACGCCGCCTGCGCCACCAGGTACTTCGGATCGACGCCAATGCGCGCGGCGGCCGCTTTGGCCATCGGCAGCATGGTGGCGACAAATTCGTCCTGCGAGCTGAAGGCTTTTTTCGCCGGTGCCAACGGTGGCTGGGCCACGGCGCGGCTGTAAACCTGCATCTGCCCGGTCGGCGCGACGGCAAAACCGCGCGCGGCGCTGTTGACCACATTGTCTTCGGCGACACTGTTACGCAGCGGCGCAGCTTTGGGCGCGGTGGTCTGGTCGGTGCTTGGCACGATGCCCGCCAACAGACGATCCGTCAGCTTGCTCGGCAACGAGATACGGCGCTGGTTCATCAATGCCACGTCGTTGGCGTGCGAACTGCTGCCCTCGGGCACCGCCACGCGGTACGCCCACAGCGGACGTTCACCATTGGAGCGGCCCAGCGGGCCTTCTGCCTGAGTGCCCGCGGCAATCGCGGTGGGCACATCAACTTTTTTCACCGGCTCAGCCGCCGCCGGGCCTTGCAAGGTGGCCGCCTGAGCGTCCACCGGCTTGTTCTTTTGCATCTGACGCATCAGCACGTCGGCCAGGCCGATACCGCCGCCCTCGCGGGACATCGACACCGCCAGTTGCTGGTCGTACATTTCCTGGTACTGCTTGGCGGCCGGGGTGTTCATCGGGTTGTCTTTGCCCAGGGCTTCAGTGGCCGAACGCATGGACTTGAGCATCTCGCTCAAGAACAGCGACTCGAACTCCTGCGCCACCTTGCGCATGTTGCCTTCGCTGTTCTTGTCGCCGACCTTGAGCTGGTTCAACCGGTTCAAGTCGGAATAAGACCCCGAATCCGCCGTGCTGGTCAGGCCGCTGTTGCGCATGTCCATAGCCATGGCCTTAGATCACTATCAGGTCGGCTTGCAAAGCGCCGGCCTGCTTCAACGCTTCGAGGATCGCCATCAAGTCGCCCGGCGCTGCGCCCACCTGGTTCACCGCGCGGACGATCTCGTCCAGCGTGGTGCCGGGGCCGAACTTGAACATCGGCTTGGCTTCTTGCTGAGCGTTGACCCGCGAGCGCGGTACCACCGCCGTCTGGCCGTTGGACAACGCGCCCGGCTGGCTGACGATCGGGTCTTCGGTAATGGTTACGGTCAAGCTGCCGTGGGTCACCGCAGCCGGCGAAACCTTGACGTTCTGACCGATCACGATGGTGCCGGTACGCGAGTTAATGATGACTTTGGCCACCGCCTGGCCTGGATCGACTTCAAGGTTTTCCAGGATCGACAGGTAGTCGACGCGCTGGCTTGGGTCGAGCGGCGCGGTCACACGGATCGAGCCACCGTCGATGGCCTGTGCCACGCCTGGGCCAAGCATGTCGTTGATTTTATCGACCACGCGCTTGGCGGTGGTGAAGTCCGAACGGTTGAGGTTCAAGGTCAGGCTATTGCCCTGGTTGAAACCGCTGGGCACGGTGCGCTCCACCGAGGCACCGCCTGGAATCCGCCCGGCCGACGGCACGTTAACGGTGATCTTCGAACCGTCGCGGCCTTCGGCATCAAAGCCGCCGACCACCAGGTTGCCTTGGGCGATGGCGTAGACGTTGCCGTCGATACCTTTGAGCGGCGTCATCAGCAAGGTGCCGCCACGCAGGCTTTTCGAATTACCCATCGACGACACGGTGATGTCGACCACTTGGCCGGGCTTGGCGAACGGCGGCAAGTCGGCACTGATCGACACGGCCGCGACGTTTTTCAACTGCACGTTACCCGAGCCGGCCGGCACCTTGATGCCGAACTGCGAGAGCATGTTGTTGAAGGTCTGCAGGGTGAACGGGGTCTGGGTGGTTTGGTCACCCGTACCGTTAAGCCCGACCACCAGGCCGTAGCCGATCAACTGGTTGGAACGCACGCCGGAAATACTCGCGATGTCTTTCAGGCGCTCGGCCTGGGCCACAGCGCTTAAGGAGAGCAGGAGTGCCGCCGCCATCAGCTGTTTGAGTTTCAAAGTGGCCACCTAGAAAGGGAACAGCGGGCTAAGGAAGAAACGGTCGAACCAGCCCGGCTGACTGGCATCAGCAAACGAACCCGTACCCGAGTAGGTAATGCGCGCATCGGCGATACGCGTCGACGACACGGTGTTGTCGGTGGCAATGTCATCGGCACGCACCATACCCGCGATGCGCACCAACTCGTCACCGGTGTTGAGCGTCATCCATTTTTCGCCACGAATGGCGATGATGCCGTTGGGCAATACGTCGGCAACCGTCACCGTGATCGAGCCGGTCAGGCTGTTGCCCTGCCCTGCCGCGCTCTTGCCGTTGGTGGCACGGTCGCCGCTGTAGCCGGCATTCAGGCTGAGATCACCGCTGCCCAACGGGTTGTTGGTGTTAGGTACGCCACCGAACAATGAGGTCAGGCCAATGCTGGTTTTGCTGGTCTTGCCCACCTGCGAGTTGGCGTTCTTGCTCGCCTGGGTTTTCTCGTTAAGGGTGATGGTGATGATGTCACCGACCCGGAACGCCTTGCGGTCGCTGTACAGGTTCTGTTCGAAACCGGCCTGGTAGATCGAGCCATTGTTGGCGGCCGCAGGCAGCGGCGTGCGCGGCAACACCGGCGCGTAGTACGGGTCATTGGGTTTTGGCGTCGGGGCTACACAGCCCGCGAGCGCGGCGATCCCACTCAATGCCAGAACAGAAACATAGCGATTCATGACCCTAACCTCACGGTGTCGCAGGCGCCTTCAAAGGCGCCCCATAGACTTGATTACAGATTCTGCGTTACGAACGAAAGCATCTGGTCGGCGGTGGAAATCACCTTGGAGTTCATCTCGTAGGCGCGCTGGGTGGTGATCATGTTGACCATCTCCTCAACCGTGCTGACGTTGGAGGTTTCCAGGGTGCTTTGCAGCGTGGTGCCAAAACCGTTCAGGCCAGGGGTGCCGACTTGCGGCGCGCCGCTGGAGGCGGTTTCCAGGAACAGGTTGTTACCGATGGCTTGCAGACCGGCCGGGTTGATGAAGTCGGCGGTTTGCAGGTTGCCGATCACTTGCGACGCCGGGTTACCGGCCACCGTGATCGACACGGTGCCGTCGTTGCCGACGGTAAAGGTCTGGGCATTGTTGGGCACAACAATCGCCGGTTCCAGGGCAAAACCATTGGCGGTGACCATCTGACCGTTGGCGTCCAGGTGGAAGGTGCCGTCACGCGTGTAGGTGGTGGTGCCATCGGGCTGCAAAATCTGGAAGAAGCCTTTGCCGTTGATGGCCATGTCCAGCGGCTGACCGGTTTGTTGCAGGTTACCGGCGGTGAAGTTTTTCTGGGTGCCGACGATCTGCACACCGGTACCCAATTGCAGGCCCGACGGCAGCTCGCTGTCTTGGCTCGACTGGGCGCCTGGTTGGCGTTTGATCTGATAGAGCAAGTCCTGGAACTCGGCGCGATCACGTTTGAAGCCCGTGGTCGACACGTTGGCCAAGTTGTTGGAAATGGTCGTCAGGTTGGTGTCCTGGGCGGACAAACCTGTTTTGGCAACCCATAGAGCCGGAAGCATGCTGTTCTCCTTCGTGCGCCTGTTTGTTGGCGCTGCGCTGCACTAATTATTTAAAAGCCAGGTACTCAATGACTCGGCTATCAGCTCATCGCCAGAACGCGAGTCATGGCCTGGTCGTCTTCTTTAGCGCTGTTCATCATTTTGATGTGCAGCTCAAACTGCTTGGAAAGCGACAGCACTGCGGTCATTTCTTCAACGGCATTGACGTTGCTCGCCTGCAGGAAGCCCGAGGTCAGCCTCACGTTGGCATCGACTACGGCCGGCTGGCCATCCTTGGTATGGATGGTGCCGTCCAGGCCCTTGGTCATGTTCTTGAGGTCCGGCTGGACCAGCTTGATGCGGTCCACTTCAGCCATCACCCGTGGGCCTTCGCCCATGGCGCGGATGCTGATGGTGCCGTCGGCACCGACTTCGATTTTCTGCTGCGGCGGCACGGCAATCGGGCCACCGTTGCCCATGATCGGCATGCCGTTACCGGCACGCAGCACGCCCAGCGCGTCAACATTCATGCTGGCGCTGCGCACATAGGCTTCGCTGCCATCCGGGGTTTGCACGGCCATCCAGCCGTCACCGCTGACGGCCACGTCGAGGTCGCGACCGGTTTCGATCATCGCGCCAGGGGTGAAGTCGGTCGCCGGCCGTTCGGTCAGGGCAAACGCCCGCGCCGGAAAGCTGTCACCAAACACCGGCATCGAACGTGCCTGCTCCAGGTCACGCTGAAAGCCGTTAGTGGAAATGTTCGCCAGATTGTTGGCATGGGCCTTCTGCGCCAGTGCGTTCTGGCTGGCGCCGGTCATTGCCACATAAAGGTATTTGTCCACGCTCTATCCTCTTCTGACGGACGCTTGCCGCCCACCGCTGTACTGATGAGGCTTAAGCAATTAGCGAACCAACTTTTTAAAATCGGCGGAAATTCAAGCGGGCCGGGGCTTTGCGGGGAGTCTTGAAGATTTCACAGGGTGAGCAGAGTCGAAAAAACGGCGAACTACTGCCGCGTGCGGCAAGCAGTGACTGCCGAGCTGGCGACACAGGCCAATTGTGGGAGCGGGCTTGCTCGCGATAGCGTCAACGCGGTGTACCTGAAGGTCCGAGGTGTCTGCATCGCGAGCAAGCCCGCTTCCACAGTTGATCCAAGCAGTCAGTCGTTAGCCGCGATCAGCCTTGAGAATGCCGTAATCACGCAGCTTGTTGGCGATGGTGGTATGCGACACGCCCAGGCGCTTGCCGAGTTGCCGGCTGCTGGAATGCTCGGCATACAAGCTTTCCAGCACCGCCCGCTCAAACCGCCCGACAATTTCTTCCAGCCCGCCCTCCAGCGAAAAATCGCCAAGCGGCTGACGCACCCCGTAATCCGGCAACCGAATATGTTCAGCCTTGACCGTGCCGCCTTCACACAACGACACCGCCTGAAACAGCACATTCTCCAACTGCCGCACATTCCCCGGCCAATGGTAATGACTCAGCCGATCCATCGCCGCCGGCGCCAGCTTGGGCAGCGGGCAGCCGATCTGCCGGCTGGCCTGGTCAATAAAGTGTTCCACCAACGGCGCCAACCCATCCAGGCACTCGCGCAACGGCGGTATGTGCAACGACAGCACATTCAGCCGGTGATAAAGATCCTGGCGAAACTCACCGCGAGCGCACAGTTCGGACAAATCCACCTGGGTTGCGCACATCACCCGCACGTCCAGGTACACCTCTTCATCACTGCCCACGCGACGAAAGCAGCCATCCTGCAGAAAGCGCAGCAACTTCACCTGCAACCGCGCGCTCATTTCGCCAACCCCATCGAGAAACAACGTGCCGCCCGCCGTCAGTTCAAGCAGCCCCAACTTGCCTTCCGCGCGCGCCCCCTCAAAGGCGCCGGGGCCGTAGCCAAACAATTCGGTCTCGGCCATCGACTCGGGCAAGCCTGCGCAGTTAAGCGCCATCAGCGGCGATTGCCCACGCGGGCTGGCGAGGTGGCAGGCGCGCGCAAGCAACTCTTTGCCGGTGCCGGTTTCGCCTTCTATTAATAGAGGCGCATCTAACGGCGCCATGCGCCGTGCTTCACGCACCACGGCGGCCATGACTTTGGAGCTTTGGAAAATACTGTCGAACCCGCGCAGCTCTTGCTTGCGCACATTGTAGATACGCTCGCCCACACGGTCGGCACGGTGCAGGGTCAACACGGCGCCAGCCATGGCTTCGCTGTCGTCGTGCTCGGAGGATTGCAGCGGCGCAATGTCCGCCAGAAATACGTCACCCTTGACCTTGACCCGCAAACCGTTGATCCGCGATTTACTCGCGCGCACCAACTCGGGCAAATCAAAGTCCTCGGCATAACGTGACAATGGAATACCCGGCACCTCGTCCACCCGCACCCCGAGCAACTGCGCCGCTGCACGGTTGGCGGCGACGATGGAGCCGCCCATGTCAATCGACAGCACCGGAAACTCCAGGGCGCCGAGCAGCGCGTTTAGCTCCATGTGCCGACGTTCGCTGGGCATCAGCCCTACCCGCTTCACGCCGAATACGCCGGCGATCGCCTCAAATTGCGGGCGCAATGCCTGGAACTGCATGTTCACCAGGTTCGGGCAAAACAGGTAAATAGCGTTGCCATGTTCGCCGCCGACTTCGCCTTTGGCGACGTTGACGCCGTATTCCACCAACAGGTTGAGAATGTCCCGCAGGATGCCAATACGGTTCTGGCAGTGCACTTTGATACGCATGAGAACACCCGAAAGATGGCGAGGCGCCGCGTGTTTTTTTGCAGCGGAGCGCAGATAGTCGTCAAGATTATGTGACAGCGCGTGACCTTTTCACAGCCCAAACCACACAACCTTCGCCGCATCGTAACGAATACTTTACAAAAAAAGCCGAATACGCCTGCATGCCCAGGCTGCAGGCCGATGGAATCCGCTACGTGGCGCGTTATCAATAGGCCCATCGCAGGACATAACAAGAACGAATGCCTAGCAGGAGAGCCGTATGAAGCAGACGCAGTACGTGGCGCGTGAGCCCGATGCGCAAGGTTTTATCCACTATTCGCCGGAAGAGCATGCGGTGTGGAACACCCTGATCACCCGTCAACTGAAGGTGATCGAGGGTCGCGCCTGCCAGGAATATCTGGACGGCATCGACAAACTCGGCCTGCCCCTTGAGCGCATTCCGCAATTGGGCGAGATCAACAACGTGCTGGCCGAGACCACCGGCTGGCAAGTCGCCCGCGTGCCGGCGCTGATCCCCTTTCAAACCTTCTTCGAATTGCTCGCCAACAAGCAGTTTCCGGTGGCGACCTTTATTCGTACCCGTGAAGAACTCGACTACCTGCAAGAGCCGGATATTTTTCACGAGATCTTCGGCCACTGCCCGCTGCTGACCAACCCCTGGTTTGCCGAATTCACCCACACCTACGGCAAGCTCGGCCTCGCCGCCAGTAAAGAGCAACGCGTGTACCTGGCGCGCCTGTACTGGATGACCATCGAATTCGGCTTGGTGGACACGCCGCACGGTCGACGCATCTACGGTGGCGGTATTCTGTCGTCGCCCAAAGAGACGGTGTACAGCCTGTCGTCCGAGCCGAAGCATCAAACCTTCGACCCGCTTGAGGCGATGCGCACACCGTATCGAATCGACATCCTGCAACCGCTGTATTTTGTCTTGCCAGAGCTTAAGCGCCTGTTCGAGGTGGCGCAGGAAGACATTATGGGCATGGTCGAACGCGGCATGCAGCTCGGTCTGCACGCGCCGCTGTTCCCGCCGAAACCCAAAGCTGCGTAAGCGCTCACCGCCTCCTAACGTTTGAGGCCGGGTGAGTCTGTTCCCAGGCCGCGCGTTGCTTTAGGGTGACGCCACTGACGACCGTTTTTCAAACTCAGGACATTCCACATGACTACCTTGAACCAAGCCCACTGCGAAGCCTGCCGCGCCGACGCCCCGCAAGTCAGCGACGAAGAGTTGCCGGTACTGATCAAGCAGATCCCCGACTGGAATATCGAAGTCCGCGACGGCGTGATGCAGCTGGAAAAGGTGTTCCTGTTCAAGAACTTCAAATTCGCCCTGGCCTTTACCAACGCCGTGGGTGAAATCGCCGAAGCCGAAGGCCATCACCCAGGCCTGCTCACCGAGTGGGGCAAAGTCACCGTGACCTGGTGGAGCCACTCCATCAAAGGCCTGCACCGCAACGACTTCATCATGGCCGCGCGCACCGACGAAGTGGCCAAAAACGCCGAGGGCCGCAAGTAATGCATTTCGATGCCATTGACCGCGTGCCCGGCGACCCGATCCTTGGGCTGATGGACCTGTACGCGCAAGACGCCAACCCGAACAAGTTCGACCTCGGCGTGGGCGTGTATAAGGACGACCAGGGCCTGACCCCGATTCCGCACGCGGTAAAGCTGGCGGAACAGCGCCTGGTCGACACGCAAACCACCAAGACCTACATCGGCGGGCACGGCCAGGCGGCCTTCGGCACGTTGATCAGTGAGTTGGTGCTGGGCGCCGACTCCGCGTTGATCGGCGAACGCCGCGCCGGCGCGACCCAAACACCGGGCGGCACTGGCGCGCTGCGTTTGAGTGCCGACTTTATCGCCCACAGCCTGCCAGGCCGTGGCGTGTGGCTGAGCGACCCGACGTGGCCGATTCATCAAACCATCTTTGCCAAGGCCGGGATCAAGGTCAGCCATTACCCGTACGTGGGCGCTGACAATCGCCTGGACGTGGCAGCGATGCTCGCGACACTTTCCACTGTGCCCGAGGGCGACGTAGTGCTGCTGCACGCCTGCTGCCACAACCCGACCGGTTTCGACCTGTCGCAGGATGACTGGCGCCAGGTGCTGCAGATCGTGCGCGAGCGTCACCTGCTGCCGCTGATCGACTTCGCCTACCAGGGCTTTGGCGACGGGCTGGAGCAGGACGCCTGGGCGGTGCGGCTGTTTGCGGCCGAGCTGCCGGAAGTGCTGATCACCAGTTCTTGCTCAAAGAACTTCGGGCTGTACCGCGACCGCGTCGGCGCGCTGATCGTGTGTGCGGCGGACGCGGAAAAGCTCATGGATGTGCGCAGCCAACTGGCGAATATCGCGCGTAATTTGTGGTCGACGCCGCCGGATCATGGCGCGGCAGTGGTTGCGACTATCCTCGGTGATGCCGAGCTGAAGAAGGTCTGGAGCGGCGAAGTCGAAGCCATGCGGTTGCGCATTGCACACTTGCGTTCAGGCTTGGTGGAAGCGCTGGTGCCGCACGGATTGGCTGAGCGGTTTGCGCATATTGGAGAACAGCGCGGGATGTTTTCCTATACCGGTTTGAGTGCCGGGCAAGTGGAGCAACTGCGCGATAAGCACAGTGTGTATATGGTCAGTTCGGGGCGGGCCAATGTGGCCGGCGTTGATGCAGCGCGGCTAACCTTGCTCGCGCAAGCCATCGCCGACGTGTCTAACTGAAACTGTGGGAGCGGGCTTGCTCGCGATGCAGGCACCGCGGTACATCAGCACTACCCGGTTGATGCCATCTCGAGCAAGCCCGCTCCCACTCAGGGCCTTTAGCCCGCAACCATCTGCGCTTTAAGCTGTGCCTGTTTAGCCTGAGCATCCGCCAACCGATACAACTCGATATGCCCGTCCCAGTGCTCGATCAGCGCCGTGCACGACTCCACCCAATCCCCGCAGTTGAGGTAATCCACCTCGCCCACCTTGCGGATCTCGGCGTGGTGAATATGCCCGCACACCACACCGTGCAGCTCACGCTTGGTCACTTCGTGGGCAATCGCTTCTTCGAAATCGCTGATAAAACTCACCGCCGTTTTGACCTTGTGCTTGAGGTAAGCCGACAGCGACCAGTAGCCATAACCGTAGCGCGCACGCCAGTGGTTGAGCCAGCGGTTCAGCGTCAGCGTGAACTCGTAAGCCGAGTCGCCGAGGAAGGCCAGCCAACGGTGGTAACGCGTGATCACATCAAACTGGTCGCCGTGGATGACCAGCAAGTGGCGGCCATCGGCAGTCACATGCACGGCCTCGTCAACCAGTTGGATATTGCCCAAAATGAGCTTGGAATAGCGCCGCAGGAATTCATCGTGGTTGCCGGTGACGTAGATCACCTCGGTGCCGCGCTTGGCCATGGTCAGCAAGCGACGAATCACGTTGGTGTGGGCCTGCGGCCAATACATGCCGCCGCGCATTTTCCAGCCGTCAATGATGTCGCCGACCAGGTAGACCTTATCGGCGTGGTAGCCCTTGAGAAACTGCGACAAGTGCTCGGCCTGGCAATCCCGGGTGCCCAAGTGCACGTCGGAAATCCACAAGGTACGAACCCGTTGTTTACGGCTGGGTTTGGCCAACTCGGCACTGGTCATGGGCATCCCTCGACGCTGTTTTCGCGAGCTTGCGCCTTGGCGGTGAATAGCCCATGACAACTGTGCGTCAGTCTGATGACAACGCCCGCGCGCCGCGAAGCGTTGTAGACTGGCGACCTGGCTGCCCAAGACACTGCATCAGGAGACCGCGATGAGGCCGATGCTCACGCTGCGCCACTACACCGAAGCCCCCCTCGCCCACAGCCATGACCATGCGCAATTGGTGTTCGGCCTGTCCGGTCATCTGGACATGCAAGTGGATGGCCGTGGCAGTCGGGTGCAACACAGCAGCGTGATGGTCCTGCCGGTTTCCACTCACCATGCCTGCGACAGCCGTGATGGCAGCCACTGCCTGGTGCTGGATGTGCCGCCCGAGCAATGGTTGATACAGTCGTTGGGCGAACATGCCGATGCCAGCCGCCGCTTGCTCGACCAACCGGCGCACCTGACACTCGACGCCCGGCAAAGCCAGTTGGTGCAATGGCTGGCGAGCGGCCCGGTGGATGACCCGCTGATTGTGCAGCAAGGTGCGGTGCTGTTGCTGGCCAGTCTTAATCCTGCGCTGGCGCCAACGGTGCCAGGCCGAAGGTTGCCGTATGCGGCGTTCAATGCGTACATCGAACGCCACGCGGCACACCCGCTGCAGGTGGCCGACCTTGCGCGGATTGCCGACCTGTCCGTGGCGCGCCTGCATGCGCGTTTTATCGCCGAATGTGCGCAAACGCCGATGGACTACCTGCGCAGCCGTCGCCTGCATACCGCGGTAAAACTGCTCAAGGAAACACCCTTGCCCATCGGTGAAATCGCCGCCCGCGTCGGCTACAGCTCGCAAAGTGCATTTGCCGCGGCGATGTTGCGTGAGTTCGGCGCATCGCCCGGCGCATTGCGGCGCTGCTCGCAGGCATCGCTCGAAAAGATAGTTTCGCGATAAAAATCGCTAGCCACGCGACAGACGCCCGCCTGCACAAGCCTCTAGACTGCGATGCTGTTACTCCCGTTGGTTAAGGATCGCAATGACTCCCCGCTCAGCCCTCGGCGCCCTGCATATCGGTGCATTGATGTTTGGCCTCACCGGCGTATTCGGCAAGCTGGCCGCCGCCTCGCCCGCCATTATCGTGTTTGGCCGCGCCGCGTTTGCGGTGATTGCCTTGGCGGTATTTGCGCGCTTTGCCAGCAACACCGCCTGGAAAAGACTTGAGAGGCGCGACTGGGGCCGCCTGCTGATCAGCGGCGTATTGCTCGCAGCGCATTGGGTGACCTTCTTTATGGCCGTCAAGGTCGGCGGTGTGGCCGTCGCTACGCTTGGGTTTACCGCCTTCCCGGCCTTTACCGTGATTCTCGAAGGGCTGATCTTCCGCGAGCGCATTCGGGCCAATGAAGTGCTGCTGGTGGCGCTGGTCAGCGTCGGACTGGTGCTGGTGACGCCAGACTTCAACCTCGCCAGCGAGGCCACCGGCGGCTTGCTTTGGGGCATCGCCTCGGGCCTGCTGTTTTCGCTGTTGTCGCTGAACAACCGCGCCAGCTCCGGGCGAATCCCGGCAGTACAGGCAGCGTTGTGCCAGAACGTGGTGGTTGCCGCGTTGCTATTGCCCGTGGCCGCGCCGGGGCTCGCGGATGTGCGCGCCATTGACTGGCTGTGGATAGGCCTGCTCGGGGTGTTCTGTACCGGCCTGGCGCACAGCCTGTTTGTGGCCGCGCTGGCGGTGATCAAGGCGCGCACCGCGTCGGTGGTGTTTGCGATGGAGCCGATCTACGGCATCACCATGGCCTGGCTGTTGTTTGCCGAAACCCCGACCTTGCGCATGCTGCTGGGCGGCGCGCTGATTATCGTCGCCATCGTGCTTTCTGGCCTGATGGGCAGCGCCAGTCAGGCCAAAAAGCCAACGGCAACCGCCTGACGTTCAGGCTGTGCGGTCGTTGTGGCCCAAATCGCGCTGCGGGTCGATCTGGTCACGCACGCGCTGCTTGAGCGCCTTGGCTTCCGGGAAACCGCCATCGGCCTTGCGCTCCCAAATTTGCACGCCATCGCAGGTGATGCGAAACGCGCCGCCGGTGGCCGGTTCCAGCGCCACACGGCCGAGGTCATCGGCAAACGTACTCAACAATTCCTGAGCCAGCCACGCGGCGCGCAGCAGCCACTGGCACTGGGTGCAATAGGTGATGACGATCTCGGGTTTGCTCGGCGACATAATTTGAGAGGTTCCTTGCGTAACGGGCTAGGAGGATCGAGCGGCTATAATAGCCACCTTATATCGCCCAGCCTCGAGATTCATGATGCGCCGCCTGCTGTCCTGCCTGTTTCTTTGCCTGCTCCCCCTCCTTGCCACTGCGCTCGAAAACCCACGCCCCAAAATTGGCCTGGTGCTGTCCGGCGGCGCCGCCCGTGGCCTGGCGCACATTGGTGTGCTCAAGGCCCTGGAAGAACAAGGCATCCAAATCGATGCGATTGCCGGTACCAGCATGGGCGCGGTGATTGGCGGGCTGTATGCCTCGGGCTACAAAATTGATGAGCTGGAAAAGCTCGCGCTGAATATTGATTGGCAACGGGCGTTGTCCGACGCCCCGCCGCGTGAAGATGTACCGTTTCGACGCAAGCAGGATGACCGGGATTTCCTGGTCAAGCAGAAGCTCAGTTTCCGCGATGACGGCAGCCTCGGTTTGCCACTCGGGGTTATCCAGGGCCAAAACCTGGCGTTGCTACTCGAAAGCATGTTCGCCCACAGCAGCAACACGCGTAACTTCGACAAGCTGCCGATCCCTTTCCGCGCCGTGGCCACCGACATCACCAGCGGTGAAAAAGTCGTGTTCAGTAAAGGCCACCTGCCGCAAGTGATCCGCGCCAGCATGTCGATCCCTGCCGTGTTTGCACCGGTGGAGATAGACGGCCGGCTGCTGGTGGACGGTGGCATGACCGACAACATCCCGCTGGATGTGGCGCGCGAGATGGGCGTCGACATCGCCATCGTGGTCGACATCGGCACCCCGCTGCGTTCGCGCAAACAACTGGCCACCGTGGTCGACGTGCTGAACCAGTCCATCACCCTGATGACCCGGCGCAATTCCGAAGAACAACTCAAGGCCTTGCACCCCAAGGACGTGTTGATTCAGCCACCCCTGGCGGCCTTCGGCGTGACGGACTTCGGCCGCGCCAAAGACATGATCGACGCGGGCTACCGCGCCACCCGTGCACTCGACCTTCGCTTGGCGCACTTGCGCCCCGCCGAACCGGTCGACGCGGAACTGGTGGCCGCACGCGCACCCAGCGAACGCACCCCGACGATCACCGCGATTACCGTAGAGAACGACTCGAAAGTCAGCGACGACGTGATTCGCTACTACATCCGCCAGCCCCTCGGCGAGCCCCTGAACCTGGGGCGCCTGCAAACCGACATGGGCACGCTGTACGGCCTGGACTACTTCGAACAGGTGCAATACCGCGTGGTTAAAAAAGGCCAGGACAATACCTTGGTGATCAGCGCGCGCGGCAAACGCAGCGGCACCGATTACCTGCGCCTGGGCCTGAGCCTGTCGGATGACATGCGCGGCGACAGCGCCTTCAACATCGGCGCCAGTTACCGCATGAACGGCATCAACCGCCTCGGCGCCGAGTGGCTGACGCGGGTGCAGATCGGTGATCGCCAAGAGCTGTACAGCGAGTTCTACCAGCCGATGGACACCGGCTCACGCTACTTCGTCGCGCCCTATATCAGTGCCCAGGCGCAGAACGTTGAACTGACTCTGGACAACGACCCCATCTCTGAATACCGCCTGGAACGCTATGGTTTTGGCTTGAATGTGGGCCGGCAGATCGGCAACAGCGGCGAGATTCGCTTCGGCGTCGGCGAAGCCTGGGGCAAGGCAGACGTGCGCATCGGCGACCGCGACCTGCCGAGCGTGAGCTTCAACGAAGGCTTCTATGAACTGAAATACTCGTTCGACTCGCTGGATAACGTGTACTTCCCGCATACCGGCGAAGACATCGGCCTGGCCTACCGCGAGTTTGAGCCAGGCTTGGGCTCGGACCAACGCTACCGGCAGTGGGAGTTCAAGCTGGACAAGGCCATGAGCCACGGCCCGGACACGCTCATATTGGGCGGTCGCTACGGGCGTACCCTGGATAAATCCGACGTGGTGGTTTCCAGCTTCCTGCTCGGCGGTGCGCGGCAGTTGTCGGGCTTTCGCCAGGACGCGATTTCCGGGCAGAACATCGCCCTGATGCGCGCGGTGTACTATCGCCGCCTGACGCCGCGCTCATACCTGCCGCTGGATTTCCCGCTGTACCTTGGGGCATCGCTGGAACGCGGCCGGGCCTGGAACAACGACAATCAGTTCGACAGTGGCTACATCAACGCCGCGAGTATTTTTCTGGGGTTTGATACGCCGCTGGGGCCGCTGAATTTCAGCTATGGGTTTAATGATGACAATCAGCAGGCGGTGTATTTGAACCTGGGGCAAACGTTCTAGAAGGCAGGCACAAAACTAAATGTGGGAGCGGGCTTGCTCGCGATGGCGGTGTATCAGTTGAAAATACTTATCTGACACACCGCCATCGCGAGCAAGCCCGCTCCCACAAAAAGCGCTTTTGATCCAACCGCGAAATCAGGACTTTTCCAGATTCCCCAAAATTCGCCCATGCACACGCATGCACACACTCAGGTCCTCCTCGTCCACCCCCACAAACAGCTCGTGGCGCAACGTGGTGGCAATCGTTTCAATCTGCTCGATCAAAGGCTTGGCAGTATCGCAAAGCAAAATACGCTTGGCGCGGCGGTCTTCCAGTACCGCTTGGCGCTGCACCAGCCCTTGGCCCTCAAGGCTGTCGAGCAAGCGCGCCAGTGTCGGCCCTTCCACCCCAACACTTTGCGCCAACTCACGCTGAGTAGGCGCCTCCTCAAAACGGGCCAAGTGCAACAGCACCAACCATCGCGCCTGGGACAAACCCAACCCTGCCAAGCGGCGGTCGAGCTCGGCGCGCCAACCTCGGGACATATGCGCTAACTGCATGCCAAAACGGTGTTGATCGGTTAACGGCATAAAAAACTCGTTGTTTAGTCTGAAAAATAAGGATGGCTAATTATTAACCAGCAGAGCACGAGTCATGCCAGTAGGCAAGCGTTGCCAGGAAGTGCTTCGTCACAATGTGGTGACGGATACCCTAAATTTCGAATTCTGACTGCAGCGCAGCCCGCACACAGTACAAAACACCCTCGGGAACACGCCCGGTAAACAACGGCGCAATCTCCGTAACAGGTGGCAATTCGCCTTCTCCGTCGAGGAACGCATCCTGGATTTCACCGAGCAAATCTTCGGGTAAATCGAGCGCCTGCTCCAACGACAACTGCTGCTTGCCAATGGATTCGGCCAACAAGGTGTAGACGTTTTTTTCCGAGCATTGCAGCTGGCTGGCGATCTGAATCGGGGTCATGCCTGCGCGCGCCAGGCTAATCAGTTCGTGGCGAATATCGGCGACTTCCTTCGGCGCTTCAACCTGGCCACCGAGCACTTCAAGGAAGGCCTGACCGTAACGTTCCAGCTTGCGCGCCCCCACACCGCTGACCCTGCCCATTTCGGCCATGCTGGTCGGCTGCTCGCGCAGCATTTCGAGCAAGGTCGAGTCGGGGAAAATAACGTAAGGCGGCACACTGTGCTCCTGCGCAAGTTTGCGCCGCAGGGTGCGCAAGGCTTCCCACTGTTCGCGTTCTTCGCCGCGCACCAACTGACTGGCCTGGCTGGTGCTGCTCTTGGCAGTGGTCTGCGGCTTGAGATCGCGGCGCAGTTGCAGGCTCACTTCGCCCTTGAGCAATGGCCGGCAACTGTCGTTCAGGCGCAGGCCGCCATACCCTTCCAGGTCGATATCGACCAGGCTGCGCGCCACCATCTGCCGAAACAACGAACGCCACTCGCCTTCGGCGCGGGCTTTGCCGACGCCGTAGACCGAGAGTTTTTCGTGGCCAAAGCTGCGTACTTTTTCGTTGTCCTTGCCCAGCAACACATCCACCAGATGGCCCACGCCATAACGCTGGCCCGTGCGATAAATCGCCGACAGCGCCTGGCGCGCCGGCTCGGTGGCGTCCCAGGTCTGCACGCCGTCGACGCAGTTATCGCAGTGGCCGCACGGGTTGGGCATGTCTTCATCAAAATACGCCAGCAGCGTTTGACGGCGGCAGCGGGTCTCTTCACACAGCGACAGCATCGCGTCGAGCTTGTGTTGCTCCAGGCGCTTGTGGCGCTCGTCGCCTTCGGAGTTCTGCAGCATCTGCTTGAGCATCACCACGTCTTGCAGGCCGTAGACCATCCAGGCATCTGCGGGCAGGCCATCACGACCGGCACGCCCGGTTTCCTGGTAGTAGGCCTCAAGGGATTTGGGCAAATCCATGTGGGCCACGAAACGCACGTTGGATTTATCGATGCCCATGCCAAACGCGATGGTCGCCACCATGATCAGGCCTTCCTCATTGAGGAAGCGCTTTTGGTGGTGCGCGCGGGTTTCATTAGGCAAACCTGCGTGGTACGGCAGCGCCGGGTAGCCTTGCTCACAAAGGAACGCGGCCACTTCATCGACCTTCTTGCGCGACAGGCAATAGACAATGCCTGCATCGCTGCGCCGCTCGGAAAGGAACGCCAGCAACTGCTTGCGCGGCTGTTCCTTGGGCACGATGCGGTAGAAAATATTCGGCCGGTCGAAGCTTGAGAGGAAGCGCTCGGCGTTCTGCAAATGCAGGCGATCAACGATTTCTTCGCGGGTGCGTTTGTCGGCAGTGGCGGTCAGCGCGATGCGCGGAACGTCGGGAAACAACTCCGCCAATTGGCCCAACTGCAAATATTCGCGACGAAAATCGTGGCCCCATTGCGACACGCAGTGGGCTTCGTCGATGGCGAACAGGGCGATTTCCAGGCTCTGCAAAAAAGCCAGCATACGCGGCTGCACCAGGCGCTCGGGGGCCAGGTAGAGCATTTTCACCTCACCGCGCTTGATCCGCGCGGCCAGGTCGCGCTGCTGTTCGGCGCTGAGGGTGGAGTTCAAGGCCGCTGCCGCCACACCGAGTTCTTCAAGGGTGGCCACCTGGTCGTCCATCAATGCGATCAGCGGCGACACCACCACGGCCAACCCGTTACGCAACAGCGCCGGCACCTGGAAGCACAACGACTTGCCGCCACCGGTAGGCATCAATACCAGGGCGTCACCGCCATTGGCCACGCGCTCAATGATCGCACCCTGGCGGCCACGAAAACTGTCGTAGCCGAAGATGTCCTTGAGGACGCGTTGAGCCTGCTCGAGCATGTAAAACTCCAAAAAAGTGCCGAAACCTTCTATACAGGCTGGCCGAAAAAACCCGCGCTCACGGTAAATAATCCGTAAGCGAAGTTTTCCAGGGTGGGTGCCCAGCCTGCAAGGGCATCACAAAACGCGGCAGTATACCCGAGCGTTACCCGGCAAAGGGCTCCGCTTGCGAATAGCCGCAAATGCTTAATCGCCCCCAAACGCGGCGAAATCGGTTCTGTGAACCGCACTAAATCAACCTCATCGCGAGCCAAGCCGCTCGCAGACTGGCCTGAGCGCGCAAGAAAGCCTAGAATTCAGCATCGTTTATTCCCAAGGTAGCCCTTCAATGTCCTTCGCTGAGCAACTAACCCGCCTGCAAGCCTTCCTCGACGCCGATGAGCTGCATGACGAGGCGCTGGACTACGTGGCCGCCCACGGCTACCTGACCGCCCTTTCAATCTCTTCCGACAGCGTGCCGGACCGTGAGTGGATCGACGCGTTGTTCGCTGAAGAACCGCATTACGCCGACGACGCCCAGCGCGAAGAAATCGAATCCACGCTGCTGGCGCTGAAGGCGCATATCGGTCGCCAACTGGCCGCCGATGAAGAATTTGAGCTGCCGTGCGACCTCGACCTCGGCGAAGAGCCGGATGACTCCGACCTGCGCGGCTGGTGCATCGGCTTCATGGAAGGCGTGTTCCTGCGCGAAGCGGCCTGGTTCGAAACCGCCGAAGAAGAAGTCAGCGAAATGCTGTTGCCGATCATGGTCGGTTCGGGCCTGTTTGATGACCAGCCGGAATTCTCCGACATCGCCGCAGACGCCAACCTGATGGACGACATGATCGTACAGATCCCCGAAGCCCTGACTGCGCTGTACCTGCTGTGCAACGCGCCTGACGAAAAACCGGCGATCCTCAAACCTCGTCACCACTGAGTCATTTGCCCGTGCACCCCATGGGCAATCGCTCGCCGCTCCTGCGTTACGCGCTGCTGGCCATCGGCTGGCTAAGCGTCGCGCTGGGGGTGATCGGTATTTTCTTGCCGGTATTGCCGACCACGCCCTTTCTGTTGCTCGCTGCCGCCTGTTTCGCTCGAAGCTCCCCGCGTTTTTACCACTGGCTGGTGCAGCATCCGCGGCTGGGGCCTTGGATACGCGACTATCTGGAGGGCAATGGCATTCCGCTCAAAGGCAAGGTGTATGCGATTGGCTTGATGTGGCTGAGCATTGGTTTTTCCTGCTATCTGGTGCCGTTGCCGTGGGCGCGCGGGTTTATGCTGACCAGTGCGGTGCTGGTGACGGTGTATATCCTGCGGCAGAAGACCTTGGCGCCGCGCGTCTAAGATCAAAATCAACAACAGGCGCCCCAATCGCCCAAGCCGAATGGGACCGACTGAGGGAGCGGGCTTGCTCGCGATGGCATCAACTCGGTATGCCTGATGGTCCGAGGCGCCTGCATCGCGAGCAAGCCCGCTCCCACACATTTCAGCCGTTACCCAAACAACGGCCAGCCACGCGACCTTGGTCGACACTGACTAACCCCAGGCATCATGCGAGACTGTGCAACCGGGCCTGGAATGCCTGGGCGTTCTTATGCTCGGAGTTACCATGACGCTGTCCAGCGGGCTGATCGCCGCCGTTGCCCTGGCCTATATGGCCATTATGTTCACCATCGCCTTTTACGGTGACCGTCGCCATGCGCCGTTGCCGCCGAGGGTGCGTGCCTGGGTGTATAGCCTGTCGCTGGCGGTTTACTGCACCAGTTGGACCTTCTTCGGCGCGGTAGGCCAGGCCGCCGAGCAACTGTGGGCATTTTTACCGATTTACCTCGGACCGGCACTGCTGCTGGTGCTGGCGCCGTGGGTGCTGCAAAAGATGATCCTGATCAGCAAGCAGGAAAACATCACTTCGATTGCCGACTTTATCGCCGCGCGCTACGGCAAATCGCAATCGCTTGCGGTGGTGGTGGCGTTGATCTGCCTGGTCGGCGTGTTGCCCTACATCGCCCTGCAGCTCAAAGGCATCGTGCTGGGCGTGAACTTGCTGATCGGCTCCGGCCCCGACACCACTGGCACCCGCGCCCAGGACACTGCGTTGATCGTGTCGCTGGTGCTTGCGCTGTTCACGATTGTGTTTGGTACGCGCAACCTCGACGCCACGGAACACCACCGTGGCATGGTGCTGGCGATTGCATTTGAATCGCTGGTCAAGCTGTTCGCTTTTCTGGCCGTCGGCGCGTTTGTGACGTATGGCCTGTATGACGGCTTCGGCGACTTGTTCAGCCAGGCGATGCTCGCGCCGCGCCTGGAGGAATACTGGAAAGAGACGATCAACTGGCCATCGATGGTGGTGCAGACCGGTGTGGCGATGATGGCAATCATCTGCCTGCCCCGGCAGTTTCATGTCACGGTGGTCGAAAACATCGACCCGCAGGATTTGCGCTTGGCCAAGTGGGTATTCCCGGCTTACTTGATCCTCGCCGCGCTGTTTGTGGTGCCCATCGCCCTTGGCGGCAAGATGCTCTTGCCCGGCTCGGTATTGCCGGACTCTTACGTGATCAGCCTGCCGATGGCCGAAGCGCACCCGGCCCTCGCCGTGCTGGCGTTTATCGGCGGCGCATCGGCGGCCACCGGCATGGTTATCGTCGCCAGCATTGCGCTGTCGACCATGGTGTCCAACGACATGTTGCTGCCGTGGCTGCTGCGCCGTTCCAGTGCCGAGCGGCCGTTCGAAGTGTTCCGCCACTGGATGCTGTCGGTCCGCCGCGTGAGCATTGTGATCATCCTGCTGCTCGCTTACGTGATTTACCGGCTGCTCGGCTCGACCGCCAGCCTTGCGACTATCGGCCAGATCGCCTTCGCAGCGGTCACTCAACTCGCGCCGGCGATGCTTGGCGCGCTGTACTGGAAGCAGGCCAACCGGCGTGGCGTGTTTGCCGGTTTGGCGGCGGGCACATTCCTCTGGTTTTACACCTTGGTCCTACCGGTTACGGCGAAAAGCCTGGGCTGGTCGCTCAGCCTGTTCCCCGGCCTGACGTGGCTGCATTCGCACCCGTTTGGCGCGTCCGTCACATCACTAACGCTGGGCACGGTGTTCTCGCTGGCGGGTAACTTCACGCTGTTCGTGTGGGTCTCGTTACTCTCGCGTACACGCGTTTCCGAGCATTGGCAGGCCGGACGCTTCATCGGCCAGGAGATCAGCCAACGCGCCAGCGCTCGCTCGATGTTGTCGGTGCAGATCAGCGACTTGCTCAGCCTGGCGGCGCGCTTTGTGGGTGATGAACGTGCTCAGCAGAGTTTTATCCGCTTCGCCTATCGCCAAGGCAAAGGCTTCAATCCTAACCAAAATGCCGATAACGATTGGATCGCTCACACCGAACGTTTATTGGCCGGTGTGCTGGGCGCCTCGTCGACACGCGCAGTGGTCAAAGCGGCGATTGAAGGCCGCGAAATGCAGCTGGAGGACGTAGTCCGCATCGCCGATGAAGCCTCCGAAGTGCTGCAGTTCAACCGCGCGCTGCTGCAAGGCGCTATCGAAAACATCACCCAGGGCATCAGCGTGGTCGACCAGTCGCTCAAACTGGTGGCCTGGAACCGGCGCTACCTGGAGCTGTTCAATTACCCCGAAGGATTGATCAGCGTGGGCCGGCCGATTGCCGACATCATTCGCTACAACGCCGAGCGCGGCCTGTGCGGGCCGGGCGAAGCCGAAGTACACGTGGCGCGACGCCTGCACTGGATGCGCCAGGGCCGCGCGCACACCTCTGAGCGTTTGTTCCCGAATGGGCGCGTGATCGAGCTGATCGGCAACCCCATGCCCGGCGGCGGGTTCGTCATGAGCTTCACCGACATCACTGCGTTCCGCGAAGCCGAGCAAGCGCTCACCGAAGCCAATGAAGGCCTGGAGCAACGCGTCACCGCGCGCACGCATGAGCTGTCGCAACTGAATGTGGCGCTCACCGACGCTAAAGGCGTGGCCGAAACCGCCAGCCAGTCGAAGACGCGCTTTCTTGCCGCCGTCAGCCATGACCTGATGCAACCGTTGAACGCGGCGCGGCTGTTCTCCGCCGCCCTCTCCCACCAGAACGATGGTTTGTCTGCCGAGGCCCGGCAGTTGGTGCAGCACTTGGACAGCTCGCTGCGCTCAGCCGAAGACCTGATCAGCGACTTGCTGGATATTTCGCGCCTGGAAAACGGCAAGATCAACCCACAGCGCCAGCCGTTTGTGCTCAACGAGCTGTTCGACACCCTTGGCGCCGAGTTCAAGGCGCTGGCCCGCGAACAAGGCCTGCGCTTTCGCTTGCGCGGCAGTCGCCTGCGGGTTAACAGCGATATCAAATTGCTGCGACGTATTCTGCAGAATTTTCTGACCAATGCATTCCGCTATGCCGACGGCCCGGTGCTACTCGGCGTACGCAGGCGCAAGGGCGAGCTGTGCCTGGAAGTGTGGGACCGCGGCCCGGGTATTCCGCAGGATAAACAGCAAGTGATCTTCGAAGAGTTCAAGCGCCTGGACAGCCACCAGACCCGCGCCGAAAAAGGTTTAGGCCTGGGTTTGGCGATCGCCGATGGCCTGTGCCGAGTGCTGGACCACCGCCTGAGCGTGCGCTCGTGGCCGGGCAAAGGCAGCGTGTTCAGCGTGCGCGTGCCACTCGCGCGCAACCAGGCCAGCCCCGCGCTTAAAACGCCGCAAGACACCGGCCAACCGCTGAGCGGCGCACAGGTGCTGTGCGTGGATAACGAAGAAAGCATCCTGATCGGCATGCGCAGCCTGTTGACGCGCTGGGGTTGCGAGGTGTGGACGGCCACCGACCAGGCGCAATGCGCCGCGTTGCTGGCCGATGGCGTACGCCCGCAACTGGCGCTGGTGGATTACCATTTGGACCATGGCGAAACCGGCACCGAGCTGATGGGCTGGCTACGGGCGCAATTGGCCGAGCCGATTCCCGGCGTAGTGATCAGCGCCGACGGGCGCCCGGAAATGGTCGCAGAAGTGCACGCGGCAGGCCTGGACTACTTGGCCAAACCAGTGAAGCCCGCCGCATTGCGCGCACTATTGAGTCGGCATCTACCGCTCTAGACAACCTTATATGAGCACCCGGCTTATGTGGGTGCCGGCTAATGTGGGAGCCGGGCTTATGTGGGAGCGGGCTTGCTCGCGATGGCCTCAACTCGGTGTACCTGATGGTCCGAGGCGCCTGCATCGCGAGCAAGCCCGCTCCCACAGTTGGCCGAGTTCGCCTGCAGGATCAGGCCGACTGTGCAGCGCGCGGATCAATAACCTGCGCAGTTCACTCTGGACGCCGAGCTTGTGTGGGAGCCGGGCTTATGTGGGGGCTTGCTCGCGATGGCCTCAACTCGGTATACCTGATGGTCCGAGGCGCCTGCATCGCGAGCAAGCCCGCTCCCACAGTTGGCCGAGTTCGCCTGCAGGATCAGGGCGACTGTGCAGCGCGCGGATCAATAACCTGCGCAGTTCACTCTGGGCACCGAGCTTGTGTGGGAGGCGG